>DATGZW010000261.1:0-2464 GCA_035297005.1 Patescibacteria group bacterium | reverse complement strand
TCCGCCGACGCTGGCCAACGTCTTGTTGCGATCGATGGCGCCCAGCAGAATGGCCGGATCGATCCCTCCATCGGCGACGCCCAAGCCGTAGGAAACAACCAATCGCTCGATTTCCAAGGCCACCACGCGGGCGACATCAAGGCCTTCAAGCGGGGCGAAGGCGAAGACGCGGTCGATGCGGGACAGCACCTCTGGGGCAAAGCCGCCCTGATCGCGCAGGGCATCCTTCGAGGCGCGGGTCAACTCGTCGCGGTCACCGGCATGACGCAGGGCCAGATCGCCGATGATCTTCGAGATCGCGTTGGTGGTCAGGATGAAGATCGCGCCCGTGGTGGAGATTTTGGCACCGTCACTGACTTCGGTGACGAAGCCGTCGTTCCATGCGGTCAGGAAGCGCTTATGCACCTCGGTATGGGCCTTCTCGAACTCGTCGAGGAGCACCACCGAATTCGGGTGATCGCGCAAGGCCGCCGTCAGCGCGCCATAGCTGTTGGAACCGACATACCCGCGCGCCGAACCGAACAGCGTCGAGGCAGCATGGGCTTGGCCGTATTGCGCCATGTCGAAGAACTGAAGGAATTTGGCGCTGCCATAAAGTTTTTCGGCCAGAATTTTGGCGAAATAAGTCTTGCCGACGCCCGGTGGGCCGGCAAAGCAAAAGACCGCCACCGGTTTGCCTTCGCGGCGGGCGGCTAGCCGGCGGCGCAATTGCGCGGCCACTTCATCGGCGACGGCATCCTGGCCGATGACCCGTTCCTTGATGTAGCTGGCCAGCTCGGCGGCGTCGATTACCTCCAGCTTGACTTGGCGCTGTTGCAAGCCCCGCTCCAGCACCGACTTGTTGGTGAGCCTGTCGAGCACGTCCATGAGAAACCTCGGTAAATAACCCGCTTCATGAAAAAGCCGGACAATAGCGATGCAGCCGCCAAGGCCGACGGCTGACCCAGCCGATCAAGGGGGAGCCCTTGGCCAGACCGACAAACAGAACCACGACAAAAAGCCGGGTAAGCCAGACGTCGCCCATGCTCATCGCACCGGCAAAGTGACGGTTTGCCCGACGTCGAGCGGAATCTTGATCTCGGCTCCGCCCGCCGCCACCGACACCGTCACCCCGCCGCCACTGCCGTCATGCATTCCGGTCACCCTCAGAAAATCGCCAGGCACGATCGGGACGGCGATCATTTGCGGCGCGTTGGTCAGCAAAACCGTGCGCGTCAACCCGCCAGTCGTTATTTCCGCCACGTCGCCATCCTCATCAAGGAAATCGCGCAGCGTAATCCAGGCGATCCGCACATTGCCCTGTCGGGCATTGGCAATCAGCTGGTCGGCGGCGGCAGGCGGCAGGTCGAAGGAGGCGCGAGCCCGCTCGACCTGCTGGGGGTTATCGAGATCGACGCGCAACGGGCTGAGAGATGCCGTCGCCAGGGACGCGGTCAAGGTTTGCCGATCACCTTTGGTCATGGCGTCGCTGCCTGAGTTTCCCCATAGGACCATGCCGGTCGCAAGGGCGGCTCCGGCGACAAGGCCGGCCAAGAGCAGGTTGCGCCGGCGGGCGCCCGTCAAGGAGAGTCCGGCAGCATGCCAGCCAGCCTCGGGTTCCCCTGTCGCTTGAAGCGGTTGAGGGGCAGGCTGTGGATCAGGGCTGTTCATAGGTCTCCGACGGCCATCGCGAGAAAAAAGATGTGGTCGACATTGAACCACTGGCGCGTGCGCTTGGCAATTACCATCGAAAGACGTGATGAAGGCCGGCTATCGCCGGTCGCCACGGGAACGCATCGGCCTGCCGGACCCGTGGGAGCCGGCAGGCCGATGTTGTGTTTTAGGCGATGCGCGGCGCCGTTCAGCCCCCGGTGGCGCCGTCGTGGCAGGGCGTCAGCAGGCCGCAGGACAGAATCGTCACGCCATTATTGGCGGGGACTTGCGACACCACCGGCGGCGGCGCCGACTGCGCTTCGGTGGAGCTCTGCTGGGCGAATGCCGGCGTGGCCAGCAGGGCGGCGAACATCGCGATTGTGGTGACTTTCAACATGACTGAAGCCTTCTTTAGTGAGGAATACTGAGCACGTTTGCGACAGTATTTCGCTCTGTGTGTGGAGAAAACATAGTTTGCAGAAGGCTTGCCGCGCAATAACTAAAGTATAAAACCTATTTAATGAAATATGTTTAAGTAAAATATATTTAATGCTTTGATGCGGTGGTTGTGTGGAAAAAGGCTGTCCAGGGAGGTTGCCTGTCAGGGATCGTCCCCGCGCCGGTATCTTGGGCGGCCTGTCGAGGCCGTTGGTGTGGCCGACCAACAAGGACAGCGCCATTATTTCAGAAGTTATTAAAAATCATTTTAGTGCAACGAAGTGGTGTCTTGGTGCTACAAATATTTTGTCGCAAGATGATGCCGCGCTACTCCTGTTCTCCAAGATTGACAATTGGTTTGAACGAGCGGCACCGTCTTGCGACTCTCGCATCT
>DATGZW010000260.1:0-14013 GCA_035297005.1 Patescibacteria group bacterium | reverse complement strand
ATGATAAACCAGCCGGCTCGGGCTGCCAATCCGGCGTACCGGCACCCCCCAAACAGCCTTAACAACTGGCGCGGCACCTCAGTTCCTGCTAGTACAAACGCCCCAGCAAGAGGGATACCGCCATGCGGACAGCCAGCATCGAACGCAATACCAATGAGACCCGGATTTCTGTCTCGCTGAACCTGGACGGCAGCGGCGTCTATGACGTCGATACCGGCGTGGGGTTCCTCGACCATATGCTGGAACAGTTGAGCCGCCATAGCTTGATCGATCTTTCGGTACGGGCCGAGGGCGATTTGCATATCGACGCCCACCACACCACCGAAGACGTCGGTATCGCCATCGGCGAAGCGGTGGCGCAGGCGCTGGGCGACCGGCGCGGCATCACCCGCTACGGCGCGGCGGTGATTCCGATGGACGAGACGCTGACCCGCGTCGCGCTCGATCTGTCGAACCGTCCCTATCTGATTTGGAAAGTGGTGTTCTCGCGGCCCAAGCTGGGCGAGATGGACACCGAACTGTTCAAGGAATGGTTCCAGGCCTTCGCCCAAGCCGCCGGCGCGACTTTGCATGTGCAGACCGAATACGGCGAGAACAACCACCACATCGTCGAGTCCTGCTACAAGGCGCTGGCCCGCGCCTTGCGTCAGGCCATCGAGATCGATCCGCGCAAGGCCGATGCGGTGCCCTCGACCAAGGGCGTGTTGGGCGGGTCGCTGTAAGATGTCCGTCGTTCTGATCGATTACGGCTCGGGCAACCTGCGCTCCGCCGCCAAGGCCTTTGAACGGGCCGTGGCCGAGGCTGGCTTGTCCGACAGCGTCACCGTCACCGCCGATCCCGAACTGGTGCGCAAGGCCGACCGCATCGTGCTGCCGGGCGTCGGCGCTTTCGCCGATTGCAAGGCCGGTCTCGACGCCCTGCCCGGCATGCGCACGGCGCTCGACGAAGCGGTGTTGACCGCCGGTAAGCCGTTCCTGGGCATCTGCGTCGGCATGCAATTGCTGGCGAGCTGGGGCCGCGAGCATGGCGACCACCAGGGTTTGGGTTGGATCGACGGCGAAGTGGTGCCCTTGGATCCCGCCGATTCGGCGCTGAAAGTGCCGCATATGGGCTGGAACGAACTGGACTTCACACCCGGCAGCCATCCCTTGCTGGACGGTCTGGTGCCGGGGCAGCATGCCTATTTTGTCCACAGCTACCGCTTTGCCGCCGCCGATGCCGCCCATGTGCTGGCCACCGTCGAGTATGGCGGGCCGATCGCCGCCGTGGTCGGGCGCGACAACATCGTCGGCACTCAGTTTCATCCGGAAAAGAGCCAAGCCACCGGGTTGGCCGTTATTACCAATTTCCTGCGGTGGCGGCCATAATCCGGCGCCCACCAAGCTTTGAGGTCGAAAGACAATGATTCTGTACCCCGCCATCGATTTGAAGGACGGCGCCTGCGTGCGTTTGGTGCGCGGCGAGATGGACGCGGCGACGGTGTTCAACACCGATCCCGGCGCCCAGGCCCGCAGCTTCGCCGATGCTGGATGCGAATGGATCCACGTGGTCGACCTCAACGGCGCTTTTGCCGGTAAGCCGGTCAACGGCGATGCGGTGTCGGCCATCGTCGCCGCCGTGGGCGTGCCGGTGCAGTTGGGCGGCGGTATCCGCGACATGGCGACCATTGAATTCTGGCTGGAGCGCGGCGTCGCCCGCGTCATCCTGGGTACCGTGGCTTTGCGCGATCCTGCCCTGGTGCGCGCCGCTTGCGGGCAGTTCCCCGGCAAGGTGGCGGTCGGCATCGATGCGCGCGGCGGTTATGTCGCGGTCGAAGGCTGGGCCGAGACCTCGCAGGTGACGGCGCTGGAACTGGGGTTGAAGTTCGAGGATGCCGGCGTCGCCGCCATCATTTATACCGACATCGACCGCGATGGCGTCATGCAGGGGCCGAATGTCGAGGCCACCGCCGCCCTGGCCGAACGCCTGACCACGCCGGTCATCGCGTCCGGCGGCGTCGCCTCGCTCGACGATCTGCGGGCGTTGAAGGCGCGGGCGTCGTCGGGTATCTCGGGCGTGATTTCGGGCCGCGCGCTGTATGACGGCCGCATCGATCTGGCCGCCGCCCTGGCCGTGTTGAAGGACTAAGAGGCGTCCGCCATGCTGAAGATGCGCATCATTCCCTGCCTCGACGTCAAGGACGGGCGCGTCGTCAAGGGCGTCAATTTCCTTGATTTGATCGATGCCGGCGACCCGGTCGAGCAGGCCCGCCTGTATGACCAGGCCGGGGCCGACGAGTTGACCTTCCTCGACATCACCGCCAGCTCGGACAACCGCGACACCATCTATGATGTGGTCAACCGCACCGCCGAGCAATGCTTCATGCCGTTGACGGTGGGCGGCGGCGTGCGTCAGGTCGAGGACATCCGCAAGCTGCTGCTGGCCGGCGCCGATAAGGTGTCGATCAACACGGCGGCCATCCATCGCCCGGAATTCGTCCGCGAAGCCGCCGAGAAGTTCGGTAGCCAGTGCATCGTCGTCGCCATCGACGCCAAGCAGGTGGCGCCCGGCAAGTTCGAGATCTTCACCCATGGCGGGCGTAACGCCACCGGCATCGACGCCGTCGATTGGGCGCGGCGGATGACCGCTTACGGGGCCGGTGAGATCCTGCTGACCTCGATGGACCGCGACGGCACCCGCCAGGGCTTCAACCTGCCGCTGACTCGCGCCGTTGCCGACGCCGTGCGGGTGCCGGTGATCGCCTCGGGCGGGGTCGGCACTCTGGACCATCTGGTCGAAGGTATTCTGGAAGGCCACGCGACCGCTGTCCTGGCGGCCTCGATCTTCCATTTCGGGCATTATTCCATCGCCGAGGCCAAGGCGCATATGGCGGCGGCGGGCGTGCCCGTGCGGCTGGCCTGACTAGGAGACTTCCCCATGGCCTTTGACGACACCATTCTCGACCGGCTTTACGACACCATCGCCAGCCGCAAGGGCGGCGATCCGGAAAAGTCATATACCGCCAAGCTATTCGCCCGTGGCCGCAACAAGATCGCGCAGAAACTGGGCGAGGAAGCCGTGGAAACGGTGGTTGCAGCGCTGGGCGAGACGCCCGATCATGTGGTCGGCGAAAGCGCCGATTTGCTCTATCACCTGATGGTGCTGTGGGCCGATTGCGGCGTGACACCCGCCCAAGTGTGGGGCGAGTTGGCCGAGCGTCAGGGCATCTCGGGCGTTGACGAGAAAAAATCCCGCAAGAAGTAAGTCCGTCGAAGGAGCGTCAGCCATGGCTTATGACCGCGACAACGTGTTCGCCAAGATTTTGCGGGGGGAAATCCCCTGCAACAAGGTCTATGAGGACGAGTTCGTTCTGGCCTTCCACGACATCAATCCGCAAGCGCCGATTCATGTGCTGGTGATCCCCAAGACCGATTATGTATCGATCCTCGACTTCACCGCGCAGGCTCCCGCCGAGGAAATCGCCGGCGTCATGCGCGCCGTCGGCACCGTGGCCCGCCAGCTTGGCTTGGAGGATCCCGGCTTCCGCATGCTGGCCAATATCGGCGGCGACGGCGGTCAGGAAGTGCCGCATCTGCACTTCCATCTGTTCGGTGGACGGCCATTGGGGCGGATGATCGCCAGGGCATAGGGTATGTCATCGGTTGGTGAACTGCGGTGAAGTCCTCCTCTCCCGAAATCGGGAGAGGAGGATTTAGGTGGTGAGGGAGCTTCCGCAGGACGCTTTGATATCGACAATTTGCGCGCTTTGCGCGTCCCTCACCCCAGCCATCTCCCGATTTCGGGAGAGGGAGTGCGCCATGCAATCCCTTAAACGAACTCGGTTGGGGCGGCAGGCTTCATTGACGCCCCTTCCTAATCCCGCTACCAACCGCTTCCGACTGAACGGTCTGGTCGAAGCGGGTGCGAATGATACTCGCCAAACGGCATAGATCACGGCAAAGTAGACAGTGGATCGGGAACCGGTGCCACTGTTTATGCCGTTGCGTTCGCCTACTGTACCTTTTGACCCCTCTCCGGCCGCGTCTTGCGTGGGCCGGCGCAGCCTTTGGCTGCTGACTCTGGCGGTCGCCATTCTGTCGAGTCTGGCGACGTTGGCGGCATGGCGCGAGGCGTCGGCGATTTCCGCCGAGAAAGCCCGTACTGTTTTCGACCTGCGCACCACCGCCATCGCCCGTGGTCTGGGCGGGCGGATCGACGAATATGCGCAAGTGTTACGCGGTGCCCGTGGCTTGGTCACGGCATCGCCCCGTGTCGGCGGGCGCGATTGGCATAATTACGTCCGCGAACTGCATATCAACGCCGCCTCGCTGGGCTTCGAAAGCGTCGGCTTGATCCGCGCCGTGCGGCCCGACGAGGTCGCCGCTTTTACTGCCGAATGCCGTAGCGATCCGGCCAGCCCCGATTTCACCGCGCGCATCGAGCCGGGGGCCGATCTCTATGCGCTGCTGACCCTGGTGGAGCCGGACAACGCCCGCGCAATCACCACTCTGGGAGTCGATCTGATGGCTGATCCCAGCCGGCGGGCGGCGCTGGAACGGGCGCGCGACACCGACTTGCCGACTGTCAGCGGGCGGGTCGGACTGCTCAGCGAGCCGACGCCCGGCCGCGTCAATGTCGTGCTGTATCTGCCGATCTATCGCCCCGGCCTGCCGGTGGACAGTGCCGAGGAGCGCCGCCAAGCCATTTGGGGCTGGATTGGCAGCGCCTTGAGCGTCGAGCGCATGGTGGCGGGTGTGCTGACCGAGATGGAGCACGCCTCGACCACCGACCTTTTGCACGGCATCGCCTTCAACATCCGCGACGTCACCGACCCGCAGGCGCCGCAGATCCTGTTTTCCGCCCATGTCTCGCCCGGCGGCTTGGCCGGACAGTATTTCACCCGCCAGGTGCCGGTCGAAATGGCCGGGCGGGAGTGGAGCGTCGATTTCGTCTCGCTGCCGACCTTGCTGGGCTCCGACGACGACCCGCGCCCGACCCAGGCGGCTTTGATCGGCGGGTTGATCGCCGTGCTGCTGACGGGGCTGACCTTCACCCTGGGCACCTTGTGGCTGAGCCGCTCGGGGCTGCATCGGATCAACGTCGCCCTGCGCCAGCGTGAAGAGGAATTGCATCGTCTGGCGGTCAGCGATCCGCTTACCGGCCTGTCCAATCGCCGCCAGTTCCATGAAGTCGGCGCCGCCGAATGGAGCCGGGCGCGCCGTCATGGCCGTCCATTGGCGCTGCTGATGATGGACGTCGACCACTTCAAGGGGATCAACGACACCTATGGTCACGCCGTCGGTGACGAGACGCTGAAGCTGCTGGTGGTCACCGCCAAGATCGCCTTGCGCGATTGCGATCTGTTTGCCCGCGTCGGTGGCGAGGAATTCGCCGTGATCCTGCCGGAAACCGATGCCGCCGCCGCCTTGGCGGTGTCGGAACGCCTGCGGCTGGCGGTGGCGCAAATGGTGGTGCAAAGCGGGCGTGGGGCGTTTTCGATCACCGTCAGTATCGGCTTGGCCATCCAGGGCAGCGGCGACAGTTGTCTGGCCGCCTTGATCAAACGCGCCGATGAATCGCTGTACGAAGCCAAACATGCCGGTCGCAACCGCGTGGTTTTGTCCGAAGCGGCGACATTTCAGCCTTTGGTGGTGGTGTAGGGCGCAAGCGTCACTTCTGTACCTGTCCGCAGGTCGGCACACAGCGGATGGTCATGCCCGAACAGAAATTGTAATTGCGCCCGCGTGCCCGGTCGGCGATGCGCAATTGCTCGGTCAGCTGCTGGGTGGCTAGATTGCGGGCGGCCATGCAGGCGAAGCTGCTATCGGGAAAATTGGCCTCCGGCGCATCGATGGTGACCGTGCGCCCCTCCATCTGCGGGCAGCCGCCGGCATAGTTGCGTCCGCTGACGGCGGAACAGCTGGCGCGCTGGAACGGCAGGCCAGCTGCGGCGGCGGTAGAGGCGGCCGCCGCCAGCAGCAGGGCGGACAGGACAACACGGCGAGCAAATCGATGCATGCGGCGACACTCCTTGAGGATGCTCACCATACGCAGTGGCGGGCGGCGGCGGCAAGGCCGTCTCAGCGGCCAACCATGCGGGCGGCCACCCGCACGCAGTCCTCGAAGGCGGTCAAATCGGTGAACTCCATGCCGGGGGCGGCGGCGTGCAGGAACAACTCGCCCTCCTCCAACGCGCCATGCAGCATCAAATTGTCGACCATGTCGAACTCTTCGATGGCGAGGCCTTGGGAATCGGCCAGCATGCCATCGGCGCGGCGATGCACCCGCCCGCTGAAATGTGCCTCCACTCGGCGGGCGAAGCTTTGCGCGCTGTTGGAATAGGCCAGCACCGGGCGTCCCAACGCCGCCATGGCGCCCATCTCGAACGCGGTGCCGACATCGGCGCTGGGGCCGCGAAACGGGGTGATGTTGGCGATCATCACATCGCACGAGCGGATCAACGCCAGATTGGCCCGATAGATCGCCCGCCCCTGGTCGCGCGGCGACAGCCCGGCGAGATCGAGCTGGTTGTCGAGCGGATAGACTCCCGTCAGGCCGTGATCGGCGCACAGCGCGCGCTTGGCCTCGCCAATCGCCAGCGGGTGTTCCAGAAAGACTTCGGGACCGGCCAGATAGATGCGCATGGCGGTTCAGCCCGGAGCCAAAGCGTTGCGCCCGGCGACGAGGCGGCGATAGCTCAGTGCCTCGGCGATATGCAGGCGGCGCACCTCCTCGGCTCCGGCCATGTCGGCCAAGGTGCGGGCGACACGCAACACCCGGTGATAGCCGCGCGCTGACAACCGCATGCGCTCGGCGGCCTCGGTCAGCAGGCTGCGGCCCGCAGCGTCGGGGGCGGCGATCAGTTCCAGCAATTCACCATCGGCTTCGGCGTTGCACAGGATCGGGCGGCCCGGAGCCAGCCGCTCGAAGCGGGCACTTTGCACGGCGCGGGCTTGGGCGACGCGGGCGGCGACCTGCGCCGAGCCCTCGGCGGCGGGCGGCAGCGACAGATCCGACGGGTTCACGGCGGCGACCTCGACATGCAAATCGATGCGGTCGAACAGCGGGCCGGAAATGCGCGACTGGTAATCAACGCCGCATTTGGGGGCGCGGTTGCAGGCCAGCGCCGCATCGCCCAGATAGCCGCATTTGCACGGATTCATCGCGGCCACCAACTGCACGCGGGCCGGATAGGTCACATGCGCATTGGCGCGCGCCACCGTTGCCCGCGCGGTTTCCAGCGGCTGGCGCAACGCCTCCAGCGCGCCACGTTGGAATTCCGGCAATTCGTCAAGGAACAGCACGCCGTTATGGGCCAGGGAGATCTCGCCGGGCCGCGCCCGCATGCCGCCGCCGACCAGCGCCGGCACCGAGGCGGAGAAATGCGGATCGCGGAACGGCCGCTGGCGCAGCAGCCGGCCCTGATCCAGCGTTCCGGCGACGCTGTGCACCATGCTGACCTCCAGCGCTTCGGCGGGAGACAATGGCGGCAGCAGTCCGGGCAGACGCGCCGCCAGCATCGACTTGCCGGAACCGGGAGGACCGATCATCAACAGATTATGACCGCCCGCCGCCGCCACTTCCAGGGCGCGCTTGGCGGTTTCCTGGCCCTTGATGTCGCGCAGATCGAGCAGCGAGGGGGCCATCTCGGCCATTTCCGGGGTCGGTGGGCTGAGTACCTGGGTGCCCTTGAAATGGTTGATCAGCGCCAACAGGCTGGTCGGAGCCAGAACCTCGATCCCCGCCCAAGCCGCTTCTCCGCCTTGACGCGCCGGGCAAATCAGCCCGCGCCCCATGGCCGAAGCGCCCATCCCCGCCGCCAACACGCCCGCTACCGGAGCCAGCGTGCCGTCGAGTCCTAATTCGCCCAAGGCGGTGTATTCTGCCATCTGGTCCGCCGGCAGAATGCCCATGGCGACCAGCAGCGCCATGGCAATGGGCAGATCGAAATGGCTGCCCTCTTTCAGCACGTCGGCGGGGGCCAGATTGATGGTGATGCGCTTGGGTGGCAGCGCCAGCCCCAAGGCATTCAACGCCGCCCGCACCCGCTCGCGGCTTTCCCCCACCGCCTTGTCGGGCAAGCCGACGATGGTCACCGCCGGCAAGCCATTGGCCAGCGAGCACTGCACATCGATGGGCAGAACGTCGAT
Source organism: Patescibacteria group bacterium (assembly GCA_035297005.1). Taxonomy (GTDB): domain Bacteria; phylum Pseudomonadota; class Alphaproteobacteria; order Rhodospirillales; family Magnetospirillaceae; genus DATGZW01. The sequence goes on along the minus strand of DATGZW010000260.1, from coordinate 5,883 downwards.
GCCCTGAAAGGCGACGGTGTTGATGTGGGCGGTCATACAGATGGTCTCTAACTTTGCGGCCGGGCCGGCAGCGGTTGTGCCGGTTTTCACCATACGCGTCAATGTCTCGCGCCGCGAGATATCCCCCACCCGTCTGAAGTGTTTTACCGGCTCGTCCTCTCCCAGCCCGCGCTTTGCGGTCGTCAGCCGTTGGGGGTAATGCTAGAGTATGCGCTCCTATGACCTCTCCGGCCGAAAGGTGAGATTGGTGTTTCCGCGCTCCCTGCGAGGCTCGGCGCGCATCGTGGCGCTTTATGGCGCGGCGGGTGTCGCTTATTTCCCCATCGCCCATGCCGCGCTGCGGTTCCTGGGCGGGGATGCCCCTGGCTTGACTTATCTCGACACGCTGACCGATGTCGGCTTTGTTGGAGTGACGGCGCTGCTGCTGCGCGGGATGATCGACAAGCAGCGGCTTCAGATGCGCCGCGTCAACGAGCGCCTGGAAGCCAGCCTGGCCGCCAGCACCGACGATTTGCGCCGCGAAGTCGCCGAACGCGCCCGCGCCGAGGCGGCATTGCGCGACAGCGAACAGCGCTTCCACGACATTACCGAGGTCGCCTCGGATTGGGTGTGGGAGATGGGACCGGATCTGCGCTTCACCTATGCCTCGACCCGCTTTACCGATGTCACCGGCATTCCTGCCGCCGAATTGACCGGACGCCCTGCCGCCGAATTGTTCGACAGCGCGCTGAGCGCCCAAGGGGCACTGCACGGGAATTGGTTGATGGCTCAGCGGCCCTTCCGCGAGGTCACGGTAATCTTACGGACGCGCGGTGGCGGCAGCCGTCAACTGACGCTGTCGGGACGCCCGGTGTTCGACAGCGCCGGGGCGTTCTGCGGCTATCGCGGCACCGGCAGCGACGTCACCGAACAGCGCAGCATGGAGATTTCGGCCCAACGGCTGCGCCACAGCCAGGAGCTGATTCTCAATTCGCTAGGCGAAGGGGTGTTCGGGCTGGACCGTGACGGCCGCGTCACTTTCGCCAATCCTGCCGCGCAGGACATGCTGGGGTGGGCCGCCGTCGAATTGATCGGCCGCATCGGGCAAGAAATTCTGCAACCCAATCCTTCGGTCGGGTTAGGGCCGTCGGCGCTGGGTGAACGCAGCCGCCGCCGCGTCGCCGCCCGCTTCCGCCGCAAGGACGGCAGCAGCCTGCCGGTCGATTACGTGTGGACGGCGGTCGTGGAGAATGGTCAGACCAGCGGTGCCGTGGTGGCCTTCCGCGATGTCACCGAGCAGCAGCGCGCCGAAGCCGAACTGATTGCCGCCAAGGAACGCGCCGAGGCCGCGACCCGCACCAAGTCGGAATTCCTCGCCCATATGAGCCACGAGTTGCGCACGCCGCTCAACAGCATCATGGGCTTCGCCGACGTGATGCTGGGCGAGTATTTCGGCCCGGTCGGCAATGAGCGCTACCGCGATTACGTCGCCGACATCCGCCGTTCGGGCGAACATCTGCTGGGCTTGATCAGCGACGTGGTCGATTTGGCGCGTATCGAGGCCGGCAAGCTGGTGCTCGACGAAAAGCCCACCGACATGGCGGCGCTGGTCGAGGAGGCCATGACCATGATCCGTCCGCTGGCCAGCCAAAGCGGGTGCAGCCTGTTGAACAACGTGCCGGGCAATCTGCCCAAGGTGATGGTTGATCCGCGCCGCATCAAGCAGTTGCTGCTCAACCTGCTGACCAATGCGGTGACCTTTACCCCCAAGGATGGCCGCGTCGCCGTGCTGGCCGAGGTCGAGGCCGACGGCGCGCTTATCCTGCGGGTGTCGGATACCGGCCTGGGCATCCCTGCCGAGGAACTGCCCAAGGTGACGCAGGTGTTCATCCAGGGCAACAACGCCGTGGCGCGCGAAAAAGGCGGCGCCGGGCTGGGTCTGCCGCTGGCCAAGCAGCTCATCGAACTGCATGGCGGGCGCATGCAGATCGATAGCGAGCCGAGCAAGGGAACGACGGTGACCTTGCGCCTACCGCCCGGCCGCCTCATCAGCGGTGGCCCGTTGGCCGACCAGCCCGCCGCGGTCGAGTACGTCGGCGACTGATTCCAGCACCTGTTCCGGCGGGATCGCCTGCATGCACACCGGATCGACACAGGCGGTCTTGCGGTGATTGGCCGCCGAGACGCAAGGGCTGCACGCCAGTCCGGCGGTGATCGCCTGGGAATTGCCCAGCGAGCCATAGAGCGCCGGAGTCTCCGGCCCGAACAGCACGATGGTCGGCATGTCGGTGACCGAGGAGAAATGCCCCGGCCCGGAATCGTTGGTCACCATCAGCGAGGCGATGGTGTACAGCGCCGGCAATTCGGTCAGCCGCTGCTTGCCGGCGAAATTGACCATGCGCGGATCGCTGACGCGGCCCCGCAGCTTCTCGGCTTCGGCCTCTTCGGCGGGGGCGCCGGTGATCAAAATCACCACGTCGCTCCAGCGGTCGAGTATCTTTTGCGCCAGGGCGGCGAAATGGTTGGGCGGCCAGCGCCGCTGCGGCAGCAGTTCCGAGGCGTTGGGATTGAACAACACCACCCGATGGCGGGCCGGATCATAACCAGGGAAGGCGGCGGCGATGCGCCCGCGCATGTCGGCGACGGCATCAGGCGCGACGGTCACCTTGGGGACGACGGTTTCGCAATCCTCGATCAGCGTCTTGGAATAGGGAACCTCGGGCAGCGGGCTGGCCAGGGCGTTGATCAGCGCGACGAAGTTCTTGGCGATGTGGATATGCGGGTTATAGGCGACCCGGTGGGTCAGCAGCTCGCCGCGATACAGCCCTTCGTTATGAAAACGATAGAAGCCGACGCGCCGTGCCGCGCCCGACAACCCGCACAGCAGGGCGGTGAAGCGCGAGAACAGCTCCAGATCGACGACGGTGTCGATCTTGTTGCGCCGGGTCCAGCGCAGGAATTCCAAGGTGTCCTCGACCAGCGTCGACAGCGAATCCTCGCGGATGGTGAAGATGTTGGCGTCGGGCACGGTGCCGAGGAAGCCCAGGCTGGCGGCGTTCTTCTTGAAGATGACGAAGAACAGCTCGGCGTCGAAGGTCCGCTGCGCCTTGCGCATGGCCGGATCGGCCAGGATGGTGCTGCCCATTTCGGACAGTTCGACGAACAGGATGCGGCGCGGCGGCGTCTTGGGCTCGGCGCGGCAGACCAGACGGCGCAGTTGGGTCAGGGCGAAGCACAGCGGCACGCCGGCCCAGCGGTCGATCGCCCGCATGGTATCCACTTTCATGACCGGCCGGTATCCTTCCGCAATGATGAGATAATGCACCCGAAGATCACGTCGTGATCCTGTATGGTTTCCAGCCGAGAGCTATAACATGGAAGCCGGTATCCAGCCATGGAAAGCAAATCGTTGTCGTTCGCCTCTCTGTTCGAGTGCCGCTGGCTGAATGATCGACGGCTGCGCGACTACGCGATCATGCTGCTCTTGGCCTATGCGGCGGTCATCGCCTGGGGGCTGAGCACCGCCGACGGTATCGTCGATTCCATGGGGCGGCCATTGGGGACCGATTTCATCCAGTTCTATGCCGCCTCCAAGCTGGCGCTCGACGGCCAGCCGGCGGCGGCGTGGGACAACGCGGCTCTATACGCGGCAACCTTGCGCATCGCTGGGCGGGCCGAGCTTCCGGTGTTCAATTGGCAATATCCGCCGCCGATGCTGCTGTTCGTCGCCCCACTCGCCTGGATGCCCTATCTGCTGGCGCTGTTGATTTGGGTGGCCGGCGGGTTTGCCGCCTATCTGGCGGTGATGTGGCGGATCCTGCCCGACCGGCGGACGCTGTCTCTGGCGGCGGCCTTCCCTGCGGCCTTCATCGAGGCGGCGCATGGGCAGAACGGCTTTTTGTCGGCGGTGCTGCTGGGCGGCGGGTTGCTGCTGCTGGAGCGCCGACCGCTGCTCGCCGGCCTGCTGTTCGGGCTGCTGGTCTATAAGCCGCAACTGGCGATGCTGGTGCCGCTGGCGTTGCTGGTCGGTGGGCATTGGCGGGCTTTGGTCAGTGCCGGCATGGCGGCGGTCGCTGCCGTGGCCGCGTCTTATTTGCTGTTCGGGGCCGAAAGCTGGCAGGCGTTCTTTGCCCATGCCGAGGATTCGCGCCGCATCATGGCCGAAGGGCCGATGGGCTTTTACAAGCTGCAAACCGTCTATGGCGCGCTGCGGGTGGTGGGCGGCGGCGCGGCGGTGGCTGGGGCGGCGCAAGCGGTGACGACGCTTGGCGCCGCCGTGGTGGTGGCGCTGGCGTGGCGGCGGCGCACCCTTCCCTTCGGCGTCAAGGCGGCGCTGCTGTGCCTCGGCGCGCTGGTGGCGACGCCCTATGCCTATGAATATGACGGCGTGGTGTTGGCTCCGGCGCTGGCCTGGCTGGTCGCCGAGGGCCGGCGCGACGGGTTCCACCGGGGCGAAGCGGTGGTGTGGGTGCTGGCTTGGCTCACGCCGCTGGTAGCGCGGAGCAGCGCCTTGTATCTGAGCCTGCCGCTCGGACCGATGGTGCTGCTGGCGGCCTTCGCCCTGGCGGCGCGGCGGGCTTTGGGTCCAAAGCCGCCGCCCGCCCCTGCCCTATAGCCGGGCTTCGATGGCGTCCCACACGCGGGCTTCCAGGGTCACTCCGTCGAAGCGGTTGATCTCCTGCAATCCCGTCGGCGAGGTCACGTTGATCTCGGTCAGGTAGTCGCCGATGACGTCGATGCCGACGAAGATCAGCCCGCGTTCCTTCAGCGTCGGACCGATGGCGGCGCAGATCTCCTGCTCGCGAATGGTCAGCGCCGAGCGTTCCGGACGCCCGCCGACATGCATGTTGGATCGCGCCTCGCCCGCCGCCGGCACCCGGTTGAGCGCGCCCGCCGCCTCGCCGTCGATCAGGATGATGCGCTTATCGCCCTGGCGCACTTCGGGCAGATAGCGCTGTACCATGATCGGCTCGCGGTACAGCTGGGTGAACAGTTCCAGCAGCGAATTGAGGTTTTCGTCGTCTGGTTTCACGTGGAACACTCCGGCCCCGCCATTGCCAAACAGCGGCTTCAGGATGATCGAGCCATGTTCGGCGCGGAATTCCAGGATCTGGCGGCGGTCGGCGGTGATCAGGGTCGGCGGCATCAAATCGGGGAAATGCGTGACCAGCAGCTTTTCCGGCGCGTTGCGCACTTCGACCGGGTCGTTGACCACCAGCGTCTTGGGGTGGATATGCTCCAGCAGATGGGTGGCGGTGATATAGGCCATGTCGAATGGCGGATCCTGGCGCATCAGCACCACATCGACGGTGGTCAAATCCAGCTGGCGGGCCTCGCCCAGGGTGAAATGGTTGCCCTGCTCGCGCCGCACGTCCAGCGGACGCGCCCAGGCGCTGACCACGCCTTGGCGAAAGGTCAGGTGCTGCGGCAAATAATGGTACAGGCTATGGCCGCGCTTCTGCGCCTCCAACGCCAGCACAAAGGTGCTGTCGGCGTCGATGTTGACCGTTTCGATGGGGTCCATCTGGATGGCGACAGACAGGGTCATGGCGTCCTCTTGGCTGGGGTCGGGGAATCGAACGGGGGCTTTGGGCGAGTCATCAGTTGGCCGTGTGGGTTTCTCATCCACCCATAGTCGTCATGGCCGTGCTTGTCACGGCCATCCACGCGGTTGGGCGAGACGAAGGCCGGCGGTTTCCTGGCATGGCCGGATGTGCACCATGGCGTGGATCACCGGCACAAGGCCGGTGATGACGACTTCTGGTTGATATGCATTCCGTCGGTGGTCCAAAATTTAGCAACTGACGAGACGCCTTAAAACAAACTCAGCTTGTCGCGCAGTTCCTGCAACAGCACGCTGGTGCGGTGGCGCGCCGTCGAATTGGGGGCGCGGGCGATGTATTG
>DATGZW010000259.1:0-3721 GCA_035297005.1 Patescibacteria group bacterium | reverse complement strand
CAGCGGGGTCAGTTGATCGACGGGATGGTTTTGCGACATCGGGGCACGCCTGAGCTGGTTACGGTCTCGAATATTAAGAACTCACCGTCATGGCCGTGCTTGTCACGGCCATCCACGCCCCTCCGTCTGGCAAGGTGCCTGTGGAACGGCGTGGATACGCGGGACAAGCCCGCGCATGACGGCAAAGATGGTGTCGCCTAAGCCCCTGCCGCGTCCAGCAGGCTGGCGGCGGCGGCGCGGGCTTGGTCGGTGACGTCGGCCCCCGACAGCATGCGGGCGATTTCCTCGCGGCGGTCGGCGGGGGTCAGGGCGGCGATGCGGGTGACGGTGCCGCCTTGGCCGTCATCGCCCTTGGCGACGTGCCAATGGGCCAGGCCTTTGGCGGCGACTTGCGGCGAATGGGTGACCACCAGCACTTGGACGTCGGCGGCCAGCTTGGCCAGACGGTCGCCGACGGCGGCGGCGACGGCCCCGCCGATGCCGCTGTCCACTTCGTCGAAGACGATGGTCGAGACGGTGCCGGTGCGGGCCAGCACCACTTTCAACGCCAGCATGAAGCGCGATAACTCACCGCCCGAGGCGATCTTGCCCAAGGGGCCGGGCAGGGTGCCGGGGTTGGTCGAGACCTCGAAGGCGACGCGGTCCATGCCGGTCTCGGTCCATTCGGACTCGGCCAGCGGCTCGACGCGGGTCTGGAAGGTGGCTTTGTCGAGCTTGAGCGGCGGCAGTTCGCCGGCGACGGCACGGTCGATGCGCTCGGCGGCTTTGATGCGGGCTTGCGACAGGCTTTTGGCGGCGGCGGCATAGGCGGCCAGGGCTTTGGCTTCGGCGGCGGCAAGGCGGGTGACGCCGTCGCCCCCGGCATCCAAGGCCTGCAATTCACTGCTCATGCGGTCGCGCAACGCGGCCAATTCGTCCACCGGGACGCCATGCTTGCGGGCGACGGCGCGCAGGGCGAACAGGCGCTCCTCGACCTTTTCCAGGGCGCTGGGGTCAAGGTCGATCGAGGCCGAGACGCGGTCGAGCAGGTTGCGCGCTTCGGCGGCTTCGTCGGCGGCGCGGACCAGGGCGGCGATGACGGGATCGAGGCGGCCCTCGGCTTTGGCGGCAACGCGTTCCAGGGCGCGCTCGGCGGTGCGCAGATTGGCCTCGACCTCGCCCTTATGGGCCAGTGCGGCGAGGGCGGCGTTCATGCCTTCGACCAGCTTTTCGCCATGCATCATGACGCTGCGGCGCTCGGCCAAAGTGGTTTCCTCACCCGGATGCGGGTCGAGGGCGTTCAGTTCCTCGACGGCGTGGCGCAGGAAGTCTTCCTCGCCGCGGGCCCGTTTCAAGGCGGCTTCAGCGTCCTTGCGGGCGCGGGCGGCGGTGCGCCAACCGGCCCAGGCGGCGCGCAAACCGCCGACGTCCAAGCCGCCGAACGCGTCGAGTACGGCGCGGTGGGTGGCGGGGTCGAGCAGGCCGTGGCTTTCGAACTGGCCGTGGATTTCGACCATGGCGTCGCCCAGGCGGCGCAGCAGTCCGACGCTGATGGGGTGGTCGTTGACGAAAGCGCGCGAGCGGCCATCGGCCGAGACGACGCGGCGCAACACCAGACTGTCGCTGGCTTCCATTTCCTGTTCGGCCAGGATCGTGGCGGCGGGGTGGCCGGCGGGCAGGGCGAATTCGGCAGCCACCGATAGCTGATTGGCGCCCTTGCGCACCAAGCCGCTGTCCGAGCGCGCCCCCAGCGCCAGCCCCAGGCTGTCGAGCAGGATCGACTTTCCGGCGCCGGTTTCGCCCGTCAGCACGGTCAGGCCGGGGGCGAAGCCGATGTCGAGGCGGTCGATGAGAACGACGTCGCGGATCGACAGTCCTAGGAGCATGGCGGCCGCGTCACCAGAGCCAGGAGAACCAGCCGGAGCTTGATTTGGGCTCCTCCAGCTGCTGGTCCTTGGGCAGGTCGCCTTTGACCAGCCCATAACTGTCGGAATACCACTCGTTGCCGGGGTAGTTGAATCCCAGAACGGCGGCGGTCCGCTTGGCTTCGTCCTTCAGCCCCAGCGCCTCGTAGCATTCGATCAGGCGGTGCATCGCTTCGGGGACATGGGTGGTGGTCTGGTAGTTGTCGACGACCACGCGGAAGCGGTTGATGGCGGCCAGATATTGCTTCTGGCGCAGGTAATAGCGGCCCACCGCCATTTCCTTACCGGCCATGTGATCGCGGGCAAGGTCGATCTTCAGCTTGGCGTCGCGGGCGAATTTGCTGTTGGGGAAGCGGTCCACCACTTCCTGCAACGCCTTCATCGCCTGATCGGTCATCTTTTGATCGCGGGTGACGTCGGCGATCTGTTCGTAATAGCACAGCGCCTTGAGGTAATAGGCGTAGGCGACGTCTTTATGGCTGGGATGCAACTGGATGAAGCGATCCAGCGCGATCACCGCTTCGTCGAATTTGTTGCGCTGGTACTGCGCATAGGCGGCCATCAGCTGCGCCTTGGTCGCCCACACCGAATAGGGATGCTGGCGCTCGACCTCGTCGAAGGCCTTGGCCGCGAGGGTGTATTCTTCCTGATTGAGAAGGTCTATCGCCTCGTTATAGAGGATTTCAACCGGGCGCTCTTTATAGGTGTCCTTGTTGGCGTCGTCCCCACAGCCCCCCAAAAAGGACAAGCTGGCGACAACGGCAACGGCAAGGCAAACGGCGCGGGCGCGGTGAAGACTGGGCATAACCTACTCTGGAAACAATTCGGGCCGGCGAGACTATAGCACGCCGGCCCGAGAAATCGACAAGAGGTGGTGCATGCTTTTAGGCCGACATCGCCGTCAAAAGCCGGGGAGCGGTCATCGGGGCATTGCTGCGGGCTTCGCGGGCGTCCATCGGAACCAATTCCCAAGCGCTGGTATCGGCGAAAAGCTCGCGCAGCAGGCGGTTGTTCAGCGCATGGCCGCACCGCAGGCCGTGGAAATGGCCCAGGATCGGCGCGCCGGCCAGATACAAATCACCGACCGCGTCGAGCACCTTGTGGCGGGCGAATTCGTCGTCATAGCGCAGGCCTTCGTCGTTCAGCACCCGCTCGCCGTCGCTGGAAATGACCACGGCGTTGTCCAGGCTTCCACCCTTGCCCAGGCCGGCGGCGCGCATGGCGGCGACTTCCTGCTCGAAACCAAAGGTGCGGGCGCGGCTGATATCGGACTTGAAGGCACCGCCGGCCATGGTCAGCAGGCAATCCTGGCGACGGATGGCGGAGACGGCGAAATCGATCTCGACATGAACCGAGAAGCCGATGCCGGGGGTCAGCATGGCGATCTTGTCGCCGTCCTGCACGGTGACGCGCTTCAAAATCTTGATGGCGCGGCGGGGAGCGGCCTGCTCGACCACGCCGGCGCATTCGATAAGGAACAGGAACGGCGCGGCGCTGCCGTCCATCACCGGGACTTCGGGGCCGCTGATATCGACGATGGCGTTGTCGATGTTCATGCCCGACAGCGCCGACATCAGATGTTCGATGGTGCGCACGCCGATGCCAGCCTGATCGGCGATGCAGGTGTTCAGCCGGGTGTCGGAAACGCTGGCCCAATGGGCGGGGATCATCGCGCCGTTGCCGGCCAGATCGGTGCGGTGGAAGACGATGCCGGTATCGACGGCGGCGGGGCGCAGGGTCATCGTTACCTTGGTGCCGGAATGCAATCCGACGCCGCTGCAACCGATGGCGCTCTTGAGCGTGCGCTGCTTGACGAA
>DATGZW010000258.1:0-3079 GCA_035297005.1 Patescibacteria group bacterium | reverse complement strand
GAGGCCCATCATGACCAGAGGCTTCTCGCTCATCCTTCGCGCCCTGGTATCACCAGCCATCAGCATGTTGTCGATGGTCGTGATCGGCATCGGCTTTTCGATGACCACCACCACGCTACAACAGGCCTCCACCCAAGTCAGCGTGGCCAACAGCGTGGCCCGCGAGGTGGAACAGGTGCTTCTGCACGCCTCGCACGGGCAATCCGCCTTCGTCCAGACCGTGTCCTTCGCCGGCGCCAAGATGGAATCGGCGCAGATCGAGCGGTCACGCCACGTATTCCTGGCTGCCCTTGACGACGTCAAGACCCGCCTGAGCGGCATCAACCCCGAACAGTCCGGCATCGCCGCCGCTACCTTGGCCGATGGCCTGACCGCCGAGGCCGCCTATCGCAAGGAAGCGCAGCAGGTCTTGGATCTGCTCGACATCGACTTCTCCTTGGCCAACATGCAGATGGTCGCCGCCACCGACAAGTTCGGCGTGCTGGAAACCAAGCTGGCCGCCATCGGCACCGCCGCCGAGGCCAACCGCGCCCGCATCGAGGATGAAGACCGCAACGGCGCCACCGCCATCCTGGCCGCCGAGATGAAGCTGGTGGTCGGCGTCGGCGTGCTGGCCTTGGGCATCGGCGTGTTCATGGCCCGCAATATCGCCCGCCCGGTGACGCAACTCACTGGGACTGTGTCGAAGATCGCCGATGGCGACTTGACCGTCGAGGTTCCCGGCACCGAGCGAAACGACGAAATCGGCGCGATGGCTAAGGCAATCCTGGTGTTGCGCCAGCATGCCGTCGAGGCGGAGGGGCTGCGCCGCGAACAGGTCGAAGTGCGCGAACGCTCGGAGCGGGACAAACTGGCCGCCTTGCAGGCCATGGCCGACGACTTCGAAGCCACGGTCAAGACCAAGCTAAAGGAACTCGACGGCGCTACCGCCGGCATCTCCAAGACCGCACATACCATGGTCGCCCGCTCCGAACGCAGCGGCGGCCGCTCGATGGATGTCGGCGAAGCCGCCTCCATCACCACCGACCGCTCGGCCCTGGCCTCGGCAGCGACCCGCCAACTGGCCCAGGCGATCAACGAAATTACCAACCAAGTGCATCATTCCACCCAGATCGCCCAGCAAGCGGTGGAAAACGTCAGCCACACCGCCGCCCAGATGGACGGCTTGACGACGTCGGTCCAGGCCATCAGCGACATCGTCCGCCTGATCAACGACATCGCCGCGCAGACCAACCTTCTGGCGCTCAACGCCACCATCGAGGCGGCGCGCGCGGGGGACGCCGGCAAAGGCTTTGCCGTGGTCGCTCATGAGGTCAAGGATTTGGCCAATCAAACCGCGCGGGCCACCGATGAAATCGCCCGTAAAGTCACCGAGGTCCAAGACTCCTCGAAGACCATGGCCACCAGCATCGGCGGCGTGGTCGAAATCATCCGCGCCCTGGATGAAATCTCCGCCGCCATCGCCAGCGCGGTGCAGCAACAGGAAGCCTCGACGCACGAAATCGCCAACAACATTGACGAAGTCGCCCGCCAGGCCGGCACCGTCTCGCAAAGCGTCCGTGACCTGAGCAAGACATCGGCCCAAGCCTGCGCCGGCACCGTCCGCGTCATCTGGAGCGCGCAAAGCCTGGTCGGCGTGGTGCAGGAACTCGAAACCGAAGCTGAACGCTTCGTGGCGCGGGTCAGGCCGTAGGGGCGAAGGTCGGCGCCGCCCGCCAATAGCCCCTTGGCCGAAGACGGTAGCGCTGGCATCATGCCGCCATGAATATTCTGTCCGACGTCATTTTGCCCGGTGGCCGTTCGGCCATCGAACTGTCCTTTTTCGTCTTGCTGCCGGTCATGGTGGTGATGCTGACGCTTATGCGGCTGGCCGAGAACTGGGGCGCGTTGGACTGGCTGGTCGCGCGGGTGTCACCATGGCTGCGGCCGTTCGGGTTGACCGGGCTGGGCGTCTTCGCCGCGCTTCAGGTCAATTTGGTGGGTTTTGCCGCCCCCATCGCCGCCCTGGCCATGATGGAACAGCGCGGCACGTCGGACCGTCACCTGGCGGCCACCTTCGCCATGGTGCTGGCCATGGCTCAGGCCAACTGCACCTTTCCCATGGGCGCCATGGGGCTGCAACTGGGGCCGACCTTGCTGTTCTCTCTGGTCGGCGGTCTGGCGGCGGCGGCGGCCACCACCTATGGAACCGGGCGGCATCTGTCCGCCGAAGAGCATTTGACCGACGATACTCCGCCGCCGCACCGCCATGGCAGCGGCCCCAAAGGAGTCCTGGACGTCATCAACGCCGCCGGGGCCGAGGCGTTCCGCATCACCATCGGCGCCATCCCCTTGTTGGTTCTGTCGATCGTGGTGGTCACGGCCTTACGTCAATGCGGCGCCATCGACGCCCTCAGCCGCCTGCTGAGTCCGTCACTGTCGATGATCGGAGTCGATCCGGTCATACTCTTGCCCGCTTTGACCAAATATCTGGCCGGCGGCACCGCCATGATGGGCGTGGTCGATTCCATGGTCCGGCATGGGCAGATTTCGCCCGCCTTGCTGAATGCCAGCGCCGGGTTTCTCATCCACCCCATGGATATTCCCGGCATCGCTATTCTGGCCACCGCGGGACGCCGGGTTGGCGCTCTGTGGAAGCCGGCGGCTCTCGGCTCGCTCGTCGGCATCGCCCTGCGCACCGCCGCGCATATCCTGCTGACATGACCGGGCGAAGCCGCGCGTCCCCTGCCCTCAGCTCACCTTGCTGACGTAATCGTTCACCTTGTCGTTCAGCGCATCGACGACGCTGCTGAGCGTCCGTGCGCTCCAGATGACACGCACCGTGCCGCCGCAGGCTTGCGCCGTCGAGTGGGCCAAATGGGCGACGTTCTCGGACACCTCGGCGGCCTTGGCGGCGACTTCGTCGATGTTGGCCGAGATATCGCGGGTGACGGCTTCCTGTTCCTGCACCGCGCCGGCGATGGCGGCGGAGATTTCGTCGATGCTGCGGATGGTGCGCACCACGCCTTCGACTCCGGCGGCGGCGGCGCGGGCGGCGTCCTGCACGGCCCCGACCTGGCGGGAGATGTCCTCGGTGGCG
>DATGZW010000257.1:0-5744 GCA_035297005.1 Patescibacteria group bacterium | reverse complement strand
GGCGAGGATAGGGATATCGTGATGCAGGCAGGCCTGATCGAACTGCGCACGCACCTGGCTCGCCTGTTCGGCGGACTGACGTTCGGCAACCGCCAGCATCTCTTCCACCATGGCTCCCGACATGCCTTCGCCGACCAGCGGCACGGCGCTGGAGGGATCGCTACGCACATGCAACGCTTCGACATGCGACCCCTGGCCGCGCGCCACCAGGAAGGCCAATTGCAACGTCGCCGGAGTGGATTCGGGGTCGCTCAGGCTGGCAAGTATGGTTTTATAGCCGGACATGGTCATTCTCCTTTGGACCCGCCAATGCGTATTATGCCCCTCCCCGAGCCTCCGGGACAGAGCAAAACATCTCATAGATGCAATGATTTACGGGCATTGGCGAAGGTCATTTCCTTGGCCTCCGAAGAGTCGACGCGCAGCCAGCCGATATCGCCCAAGTCAAGGCTCAATTGCTGATCCAGCACCGCCACCGTCGCATCCGAGGCATTGCGTTTGCGCGCGGCGATGCGGCTGCGCATGACCTCCGGGCGGGCTTCCAGCCACATCCCGTCGAACGGCACCCCCAGCCGCCGCGCCACCGCTTCGATGCCGGCGCGCTGCACGGGATTGGCGAACACGGCGTCGGCAATCACCGAATGGCCGGTCTTCAAGGCCCGTTCGGTGGCCTCGAACAGCGCCGCATAGGTGCGCTCGCTCATCTCGCTGGAATAGCCCTCGGGCGGCAGCCGTATCTCTGATCCCACCCCCATCAGGCGCTTGCGTATCACGTCGGTGCGCAACACCACCGCCCCCGGCGCGGCCCCGACCAGCGGCGCCAGATCGCGCCCCAGCCGGGATTTGCCGCTGCCCGACAACCCGCCCACCGCCATCAGCCGAGGTGGAGGCGGCTCCAGATAGCGGCCCGCCATTTCCAAATAGGCAAGCCCCTCGGCGCGGTGGTGCGCATCGTCGCTGACCCGCGCCATCGCCGCCGAGACATGGGCGCGGATGGCGGCGCGCAGCGACAGGAACAGCGGCAAGGCAGCCAATCCGTCCAAATCGCCGCTTTGCTCCAGATAGCGGTTAAGCACCCACGAGGCCATGTCGGGAAGACCACGGGCGCGGAAATCCATCAGCAGGAAGGCCAGATCGTAATAGACGTCGATGCAGGCGAAGGTGTCGCTGAACTCGATGCCGTCGAACAGCCGAGGCTTGCCGTCGAGCACGCAGATATTGCCCAAATGCAAATCACCATGGCACAGCCGCACCTGCCCCGCCGCGCGGCGAGCCTCCAGCAGCGGGGCCAGACGGATCAGCCACGCCAACGAGCCCTCGGTGACGCGCCCTGCCTCGACGGCGTCGAACAGGCCAGGGATCTCCTGGGCAAAACAGACGGCGTTGCTGTCGATGGTCGAACGGATACCGGTCTCGCCGCCCCAGCCGGGCCGAGGCTCGGCCACCGCGTGAAAGGCCACCACGGCATCGGCCAGATCGGTGGCATGGGCGCGGGTCAACTGCCCGGCGGCGGCCATGCGGTCCATCAACGCGTCCTGATCGAAGCGCACCATCACCACCAGCCAATCGACCGGCTGCCCCTCGCCGCCCAGAGCCAGCCGCCCGTCGTCCTCGCGGGTGATGGCGGTCAGGCCGATATACAATTCAGGCGCGGTGCGGCGATTGACCACCAGCTCGGCCAGACAGGCCATATGCCGCCGCTCCAGCGTCGAAAAGTCGAGGAACGGCAGGCGCACCGCCCGCTTCAGCTTATAAACGCGGTCCCCGGCCAGGAACACCGCCGAGATATGCGTATCGATACGCTCGACCCGCGCGATTCCGTTGCCGTAAGTGGCCGGATCGGACAGTAGGGCGAAGACGTCGCGTTGCGGATCTTCGAGCATGGCGGCAAGGCTCCTTGGCGGATCGCTGTCCAACCCTACCCAAATCCACGCCGGATGGAAACCGGCACAACGGCGGTCGGGTTTGGGCAGACGGGGCAGCGGGGATTATTTGAAGACCCGACGCGGCTCGTCGATGCCGGCGGGGTCCTCATGGATAATCACGTCGGCCGCGGGAAAGGCTGTGCGGATGGCGGCCTCGACGGCATCGCTGATGGCATGCGCTTGGCGTAACGGCATCTCGCCGTCCAGTTCCAGATGCAGTTGGATGAAGCATTGCAGCCCCGCCGAGCGGGTGCGCAGGTCATGCACGTTACGCACCTCAGGATAAGCGGTGCAGATATCCTTGATGCGCTGACGGTCGCTGTCGGGCAACTCGCGGTCCATCAACAGGTTGAACGACTGCCAGGCGATGCGGCTGGCGGAATAAAGGATGAAGCCGGCAATCGCCAGGGCGAACAGTGGATCGACCAGCGGCAGGTTGAAACGGCTGGACAGCAGCAAGGCGACGATGACGCCGGCATTCATCATCAAATCGCTGGTGTAGTGCAGGAACTCGGCGGAAATCGCCAGCGAACCGGTACGGGCGACGACGACTTTCTGAAACCACACCAGCAGGATGGTCAGCAGGATCGAGAACACCATCACGCCGATGCCACCCAGTTCATGGGTGACCGGCTGGGGATCGAGCATCCGTTTGCTCGCCTCGACGATCAGCAACAGTCCTGAACCGGCGATGAAGGCCGATTGGCCCAACCCCGCCAGCGGCTCGGCCTTGGCATGGCCGAAGCGGTGCTGGCGGTCGGCGGGCACCAGCGCTTGGCGCACCGCCACCAGATTGAGGATCGAAGCGGCGGCGTCCAGCGCCGAATCGATCAAGCTCGACAGCAGCGCCACCGACCCGGTGCTCAACCACGCCGCCAACTTGACGGCGATCAGCACCAGCGCAACCGTCACCGAGGCATAGGTTGCCCCTCGCATCAGCCGGCCAGCCGATGCGGATGTGGCAACGTTGCCTAGGGGAACAGTTGTTCGGTCCGCCATCCATCCTCCTCGCGTATATATACGGTGCGGTCATGCAAGCGGAAGGGACGATCCTGCCAAAACTCGATGCGCTCGGGGATGACCCGGAAGCCTGACCAATGCTCTGGACGAGGCACCTTGCCCAAACCGAATTTGGCGGCGAATTCGCCGATGCGCTTTTCCAGCTCGAAGCGCCCGGTCAGCGGGCGCGACTGGATCGACGCCCAGGCGCCGATCTGGCTGCCGCGCTGGCGGCTGGCGAAATAGGCATCGGCTTCGGCATCACTGACCGGTTCGACGCAGCCTTCGACCCGCACCTGTCGGCGCAGGCTTTTCCAGTGGAAACACAGCGCGGCGAAGCCGTTGGCCCGCAATTGCTCGCCCTTGCGGCTTTCCAGGTTGGTATAGAAGACGAAACCCTGCGCATCGGCATGCTTCAGCAGCACCATGCGCGAGGACGGGCGTCCATTGGGCGTCGCCGTCGCCAGCGACATGGCGTTGGGATCGTTGACTTCGCTCTTCTCGGCCTCGGCCATCCATTCGTGAAAATGGCTGATCGGGTCTTTAACCTCTTGCGACATAGACCTGTTTCCAAAATTCGAGGGGCATCGCGATGCGCATAGAATAGCATGACCGGGTCGTCCGCTCGACAGGTTCGGCCAGACGTGACGGCTGCCAGCCGGACGGACGCTGGAATGTGGTCAAACAACCGATTATTTTATATAAGGTCTGTAACGGGGGCGGTTCCCATGGGACCGGCCCCGTTCCTGTTTCAAGCGAGGTTATAACTCCGTGGACGATCCCTACAAGATTTTGGGCGTCGCCCGCAGCGCGACGCAAGACCAGATAAAAAGCGCGTATCGCAAGCTGGCCCGCACCCTGCACCCGGATCTCAATCCGGGCAACAAGCAGGCTGAAGAGAAGTTCAAGAAGCTCAGCAGCGCCAATGACTTGCTGAGCGATCCGGCGAAGCGCGCCCGTTTCGATGCCGGCGAGATCGACGCCACCGGCGCTGAACGCGCGCGCCAGTCCTATCGCAACTATGCCGAAGGCGGCGCTGGCGGCAAATACAGCGACGGCTTCCGCTTTGGCGACAACGCCGACGACATCTTCGCCGAGCTGTTGCGCCGGCGCAGCAAGGGCCGTCGTGGCGGCGGCGGCGGCTTCTTCGACGAGGAAGACGAGCCGTTGCGCGGATCGGACGCACAGTACTCGCTGAAGGTGACATTCCCCGAAGCCGCCATCGGCGCCACTAAGCGCATCACCCTGCCGACCGGCAAGCATTTGGACGTCAAGGTTCCCGCCGGCACCAAGGACGGCGCCACGCTGCGCCTGAAGGGCCAGGGCAATCCCGGCCGCTCAAGCGGCGATGCCGGCGATGCGTTGATCGAGATCAAGGTCGAGGCGCATCCCTTCTTCACCGCCGAGGGCCATGACGTGCTGGTCACCGTGCCGGTCACGCTGCCCGAAGCGGTGCTTGGCGGCAAAGTCACTGTTCCCACCGTCGATGGCAAGGTGGTCCTCTCGATCCCCCCCGGTTCCAACAGCGGATCGGTGCTGCGGCTGAAAGGCCGAGGCATTCCGCATGGCAAGGCGCGCGGCGACCAGTTGGTGACCTTGAAGGTGGTTCTGCCTGACCGTCCCGATACCGACCTGGAAACCTTCCTGCGCGGATGGGCGGAAAAGCATCCCTACGATGTGCGCGCCAAGCTAACCATGGGGTAAGCCATGATCACCTTCGACGAAGCCATCCTGCGCTATGCCATCGGCCCCGATGAATTGGCCGCCTGGATCGACCAGAAATGGGTCCGCCCGCTGCGGGCGGGCGAGGTTTGGCATTTCGACGACTGCGACGAAGCGCGGCTGGATCTGATTTGCGAATTACGGCGTGGCTTGGCGGTCAATGACGAAGCGGTGCCGGTGGTGCTGTCGCTGCTCGACCAGCTTTACGCCACCCGCAACACCCTGCGCCATGTCCGCGACGCCATCGCCCAATTGCCCGACCCGACCTTGCACGACGTACTGGCGCGGCTGGAATTGGAGCTGGAGAAGGACTGAGAGCCTACCGCCGCCAATCACACCCGCCTCAGTGATTTCAGAGAACCCTCTCTCCCGAAATCGGGCGAGAGAGACTTTACCGTAGCGTCAGTCGGTGGGCGAACCCCGCAAGCTCTTGATCGCCGAGCGATGCCCCTTGGCCTCCAAACGGCGCTTCTTCGAGCCCAAGGTCGGGCGGGTCGGGCGGCGCGGCACGGGGGGAATGGTCGCCTCGCGGATGAGTTCGACCAGACGCTCCAAGGCGTCGGCGCGGTTGCGTTCCTGGGTGCGGTGGCGCTGGGCGATCAGGATCAGCACCCCGTCCAGCGTCAACCGCCGCCCGGCCAGCCGCTCCAGCCGCGCCCGCACGTCGTCGGGCAGCGACGGTGAATTGCGGACATCGAAGCGCAGTTGCACCGCCGTCGACAGCTTGTTGACGTTCTGCCCGCCAGGGCCGGAAGAGCGGATGAAACTCTCTTCGATTTCACGCTCGTCGAGAGAGATGCGGTGGGTGATGCGGATCATGGGCGATACGCTACCGAAATCCATCGTCCGCGTCACCGGGAACAACCATGCGGCGGAACCGTTGTTCCCTTTGATGCTTCCCGCGCAGGAGACTCCCGTGCCCGCCACAGCGCCGACAATCTGGGTCCGCCGTCATTCCCTGGTGGTGCGCATCACGCATTGGATCAATGTGGTATGCCTGACCGTGCTGCTGATGAGCGGGCTGCAAATCTTCAACGCCACACCGGCTTTGTATTGGGGGCAGGCGTCGGACTTCGCCCATCCGCTGCTGAGCCTGCA
>DATGZW010000256.1:0-2609 GCA_035297005.1 Patescibacteria group bacterium | reverse complement strand
AATCGCCATTCGGCACCCGCACGCCCGAGGTGGTGCCGTTCCAGGTCATCACGACATCGCGGTCGCAATCGACCTGCGACAGATCGGGCAACTGGCCGTAATCGGCGCGGATGGTGCGGACGTCCGCCAGTTTGAGCTGCTTGACGACATCGGTCACCCAGCCTTCGCCGAAGCTTTCCCAGGCCAGCATATCGACGCCGCGTTCGCCCAGCAGCGACCACAGGGTCATTTCCACGGCTCCGGTGTCGGAGGCCGGAACGATGCCGATGCGGTAGTCATCGGGCAGGCCGAGAATCGCCCGGCTGCGGTCGAGCACTTCGGCCAGCTTGGCCTTGCCGATCTTGGCCCGGTGCGAACGCCCGAGCGGAGTATCGGCCAGCGCCTGCACCGTCCAGCCGGGGCGCTTGGCGCAGGGGCCGGAAGAGAAATTGGGATTGCTCGGCCGCAGCGCGGGCCGTTCGGATGACGTCATGACCTTACATTCTCCCTGGCAGGCGGGGCTCGATGCGCCGTCCTGCCGTCCAACCATAAACCGTCCTGGCCGGACTTGTTCCGGCCATCCACGCGGCAACGCAGCACCTATTTAAAATATATCGCACCGCCTTCACGGCGTGGATACCCGCGACAAGCGCGGGCATGACGATCTTTACTCACTCATGCCCCCTCCCTTACGCCGTCGCCAGCGCCTGAAGGTACAGCGCGCGGTCGGCGTTGCCGCCCGACAGCACCAGCCCGACCTTGCCGCCGGCATTGGCGTCACGCTCGGCCAGCAGCGCCGCCAGCGAGGCTGCCCCCGCGCCTTCGGCCAGATTATGGGTGTCGGTGAAATAGATGCGCATCGCCGCCAGAATGGCGTCGTCGTTGACCGTCAGCACCCGGTCCGCCCCGTCGCCGATGATCGCCACCGCCGTCGGATCGGGCACCCGGCAGGCCAGCCCGTCGGCGATGGTGTTGGCGGTCGGCGTGGACACCACCGTCTCGGCCCAGAAGCTGTCGGCATAGGCGGGCGCGCCCTCGGCCACCACGCCGACGATGCGGGTGTTCAGACCCAGCGCGTCGCGGGCGGCGATCATGCCGCAGATGCCCGACCCCATGCCGATCGGCACATAGACGGTGTCGAGGTCGGGCACCGCGCGCAGAAATTCCAGCGCATAGGTGGCGACGCCCTGCACCAGCCACGGATGGAAGGCGGGCACCAATTGCAGCCCCAGCCCCTCGGCCAGCGAGGCGGCGTGCTCGGCGGCTTCCTGGTAGTCGTCGCCGAACTCGATCAGCTCGGCCCCCAAAGCGCGCATGGCGGCGTTCTTTTCGGGATTGTTGCCCTCGGGCACCACGATGACGGCGCGCAGGCCGGTGCAGGCCGCCGCCCAGGCCAGACTCTGGCCGTGATTGCCGCGAGTCGCCGCAATCACGCCGGTCACCTTGGGATGTTCCTGGCGCAGCCGGTGCAGATAGACCAGCCCACCGCGCAGCTTGAAAGCGCCGATGGGGGTGTGGTTCTCGTGCTTGACCCAAACCTCGCAGCCGGCCCGCTCGGACAGCAGCGGCCACAGGATTTGCGGAGTCGGGGCCATGCTTTGATAGACGATGCGGGCCGCCGCCTCGATCTCGTCGCGGATGAAATCCATCGCCTCGGTCATGACGGCACCCCGAACGGCTGCACGGTGTGGGCATGGTTGAGCGGCCCATGCCCGTGGCCGTAACCCGGCGCGCTGGCGATGGCCAGGCGCACATACTCGCGCGCCCGCATCACCGCCGCCCGCAGTGGCAAGTGCTGCGCCAGCCCGGCGGCGATGGCCGAGGCCAGCGAACAACCGGTGCCATGCGTGTTGGCGGTATGCTGGCGCGGGCTGTCAAAACTGTCGATGCCCTCGGCGCTCAGCAGCACGTCGGTCAGGATGTCGCCATCCAGATGTCCGCCCTTGACCAGCACCGCGCGCGGCCCCAACGCCAGCAGCGCCCGCCCTGCCGCGATCATGTCATCAACGGTGACGATGGAAAGGCCGGTCAGCGCCTCGGCTTCAGGAATATTGGGCGTGATGACGGCGGCCAACGGGATCAGCCGGGCTTTCAGCGCCCCATGCGCCACGTCGTCGAGCAGCTTGTGCCCACCCTTGGCGACCATCACCGGATCGACCACCAGCGGCACACGCGCGGCGTGGACGTCTAGCACGGCGGCGACCACGTCAATGACCTCCGGCTTGCTCAGCATGCCGGTCTTCAGCGCGTCGGCGCCGATGTCGTCGAGCACGCGCAGGATTTGCTGGCGGATGAACTCGGGCGGCACGTCGAGGACGTCGAACACGCCTTGGGTATTCTGCACGGTCAGCGCGGTGATCGCCGTGGCGGCGAACCCGCCCAGCGCCGTCACCGATTTGATGTCGGCCTGAATGCCCGCCCCGCCGCCGCTATCCGAGCCGGCGATGATCAGAACCCGCCCCTGCATCCTGTGCATCGCGTCGCCCTTTGTCGTCAGTGCCCTGCCGCCGCCACGCGGATGGTCTCGATGATGTCGTCCACCACACTGGTGATGATCGCGCGGTCCTCGCCTTCGGCCATGACCCGGATCAGCGGCTCGGTGCCCGATTTACGGATCAGCAAACGGCCGG
>DATGZW010000255.1:0-3727 GCA_035297005.1 Patescibacteria group bacterium | reverse complement strand
GCGGTAGAACTGGCCCGGCTGGAACGCCCGCGCGGCGGCGGGGGCGCTGACGATCACCTCGACAATGGTCGGGCTCAGGCGTTCGACGCTATGCACGGTGGGGCGGAATTCGGCATTGATGCGGGCGAACAGCGCCGTTGGCGTGGCGAGCGGCGGCGGGGCGCGCTCCAGCAGGCGGCTGACCACCGGATAGCCTTGCTTGGCGCTGGCCATGGCGCTGACCACGTTGCCGGCATAACTGGGGTGCAAATCGCCGAAGAACGACACGGCGGTATGGCCGTCGATGCTCATCAACATGCGGGCGTGACGTGGTTTGGTCTGGCGTTCCGGTTCTTGCGGGACGCCGTCCTCATCCACCGCTTGGAAATATTTGCCGTGCAGGGTGATTCCGGCTGTCTCGCGGGCCAACACGGTGTTGGGCACAGTGCCAGCGGCGACGATGATGGCACGGGCGGGCAGGGTTGTTTCGATGCCGGAACTGCTGCGCACCCGCAGCCCGCAGGCTGCGCCGCTGTCGTCGATCTCGACGGCCAGCGGGGTCAGTTGCTCGGCGAAGAGGATGCCTTCCTCCAGCGCCTTGGCGACCTCTTCATGGTTGCGATAGGCCGGACTGTCGATCAAGCGGCGGCGATAGGCAATGGTGGCCCCGCCCCAAGAGCGCAGCAGCGCGGCCAGATGCGGCGACCTCCCTTCGGTGGCGGCAACGGCGCGTTCGGCGCGAATCGCGCGGGCATGGGACAGAAACTCGTCGGCGATTCCCGCTTCGTCGGTGGTGAAAACGGCGCGCACCGCTGCTTCGCCGCGCTCGGCGACCAGGGTTTCGAAGCGGCGGAGGAATTTTTCCACCTGCACCGGGTAATAGGCCAGCGCCTCGGTGCAGGCGTCGATGGCGGTCAAGCCGCCACCTATGACAACTACCGGCAGCCGCACTTGCAGATTGGCGACGCTGTCCTGGCGGGCGGCTCCGGTCAGTTGCAGCGCCATCAGAAAGTCCGAGGCCTGCCGTACCCCGCGCGCCAGATTATGCGGCATGTCGATGACGGTGGGGCGACCGGCGCCCATGCACAGCGCCACATGGTCGAAACCCATGGCGAAGGCTCCGTCGAGCGTCAGGGTGCCGCCGAGACGTACCCCGCCGGCCATCAGGAATTCGCTGCGGCGTTCCAGCAGCAGGCGGATGAGTTTGAGGAAGTTCTTGTCCCAGCGCACGGTGATGCCGTATTCGGCGACGCCGCCGAAGCCGGCCATGACGCGCTCGCCCAGGTCTTCGTGCAACTCGGCGATGTCGCGGATGGCGCGGAACGACACCCTCTCGCCCAAGGTGGTGACGCCGGATAGCCATTCCGCGAGAGGCTCGATCTTCAAGCCATCAATGGCGACCACCGCATGGCCGTCATTCATCAAATGATGCGCCAGGGTATAGCCCGCCGGCCCCAGCCCGACCACCAACACGCTCCGTCCGCTGGCGGCTTTGGGCAGTGGGCGGCGCAGGTTGAGCGGGTTCCAGCGGGTCAACAGGCTGTAAACCTCGAAACCCCAGGGCAAACCCAACACGTCCTTGAGAACGCGCGTCTCGACTTCGGGGATATTGACCGGATCGCGGTTGCCGGCGGTGTAGATGCAGGCGGTCATGCAGTCGTTGCAGATGCGATGACCGGTGCCGGCGATCATCGGATTATCGACCACTGCCATGGCCAGCGCGGCGATGGCCAAGCCCTTGAGCTTGACCTCGTGCATTTCCGAGATGCGTTCCTCCAGCGGGCAACCGGTCTGCACCACGCCGAGGGGCGTCTTGGCGAAGCCGCCGCTCGCCTTGTCGATCACCCCTTTCGAACAACTGTCCTTGCCTTGGTGGTGACAGAGGATGCAATAGCTCGCCTCGTCGAGCGCCCCGGCCAGATCGGTGCCGCAATCGGTCAGTCCGAAGCCGTCGCGGGGACGGGTGTGCTCGGCGGCGGCGTGGAACTGCGGTACGCCGTGGAGCTCTAGCATTTCATAGGGCACCCGGCGGAACGGGTCGAATTTTGCCGGCGCTTTGAACAGATGCCCGCCCGCATGGCGGCTGCGGCCAGCCGGGCTGAGCACCGCCCAGGCGGCATAGCGGGTGGCAAGGTCAAGGGCGGCGGCATGGGCGGGCTCGTCGTCGAGCCAAGTCAGGACATGCTCGGCGAACCGGACCTCGTCCCATCCGGCCCCCAACAGCGCCGCCATCTCGGCGGTCAGTTGCCCCCCATCCAGGCTTTCGGCCTGTGTAGGCGTCATCGCTTTCAACGCCCGGCGCTGGATGAACAGCCGCTTGCAGGCGAACAGCGGGGCCAGCGCGTCGCTGCGGGCGGTCAGCAGGTTGAGCGCATGGGCGATGCCGAACAGCCGGCCAAAGAAGTCCTCGACATGCGGGGCCAAGGCGATCAGCAGGGCTTGCTCGGTCTTGGCGTCGGGGGCAGCGATGCGGGCGGCCAGCAAGCGGTCGCGCAAGGGGGTATCGATCTCGGCCAGATGCCCCAGAAAGGCATGATCGATGTGGATCAAGCCGTCGCGGTGATAAAGCTCCGGCAGCGTGAGCGAAAAGCCAAGGTCCGGTTCGACATGTGTCACGGTCATGCGGCCCCCTGTTGTCGCAGGCTACGCCGCCCCCCTTATCGGGGCGGTCCGCAGCCCTCATCTATGAAGGAACAGTGTGCCACGCTTTCCAGTGCCGAAGGGGCTTCTTCCATGCATATCAGTCCAATGCCGGGGCAAAGCGTGAGCGCTGGCCGGCGCGTGGTGGCAGCGTGGCTGCTGGTGCTGACCGGCATGGTCGGCGTCATGGTGCTGTTGGGTGGGCTGACCCGTTTGACCGGCTCGGGGTTGTCGATGGTCGAGTGGCAGCCGCTGACCCTGCTGCCACCCCTGAACGAGGCGGCGTGGCAGCAGGCTTTCGCCCAATACCGGGCCTCGCCGCAATACCAGCTGGTCAATGCCGGGATGACGCTGGACGGTTTCCGGGGGATTTTTTGGCTGGAATATATCCACCGGTTGTGGGGGCGGTTGATCGGGGCGGCGTTCCTGCTGCCCTTCGTGGTGTTCGTCGCGCGCGGCTGGATCACGCGGCGGCAGATCCCCCGTTTGGCGCTGCTGTTCGCCTTGGGCGGGTTGCAGGGGCTGCTTGGTTGGGCGATGGTCAAAAGCGGTTTGGCGGCGCGCCCCGAGGTCAGCCATCTGCGTCTGGCCGCGCATCTGCTGGCGGCGCTGCTGATCGAGGGCGCGCTGCTATGGACGGCGCTGGACTGGCTGCGGTCCAGGCGGACGGGCGGTTCCAGCCTATCCCGCCGCCTGCTCGCCCTGCTGGGGCTGGTCGGACTGACCATCGGAGCGGGGGCTCTGGTGGCCGGGCTGCATGCCGGGTTGATCTACAATACCGTGCCGCTGATGGGGGGCCGCCTCATTCCCGTCGAGGCCTTCGATTTGTCGCCGCTGTGGCGCAATGCCTTCGACAATATCGCGCTGGTACAGTTCGATCATCGTCTGCTGGCGGTGTTGACCTGGAGTGCTGCGGTGGCGCTGTGGCTGTGGGCGCGGCGTCGGGTTTTGCCGCCGCGTTTGCGGCTGGCTGTGGGGCTGGTGCCGCTGGCGGCCAGCCTGCAAGCCGGGCTGGGGATCGCCACCTTGCTGCTGGTGGTGCCGCTGCCGCTGGCGGCGGCGCATCAGGCGGGGGCGTTCGTGTTGTTCAGCGTGGTGCTGTGGGCGG
>DATGZW010000254.1:0-2763 GCA_035297005.1 Patescibacteria group bacterium | reverse complement strand
AACGCCGACAAGCTATCGAGCTGGGAGTATTGGCAGTTCTGGCGCAACACCGAAGACGCCGATGTCGGCCGCTTCCTGCGCCTGTTCACCGAATTGCCGCTGGATGAAATCGCCCGCCTGGAAGCCCTGGAAGGCGCCGGCATCAACGAAGCGAAAAAGGTTCTCGCCAACGAAACCACCCGCTTGGCGCATGGCGAACAGGCGGCGCTGGATGCCGCCGAGACCGCGCGCCGCACCTTCGAGGAAGGGGCAGCCGCCGACAGCCTGCCCACCGTCACCCTGCCCGCAGCCGAGCTTGACGTCGGCATCGCCGCCTTCGCCCTGTTCGCCCGCGTCGGCCTGGCCGCTTCGAACGGAGAAGCGCGCCGCTTGATCAAGGGCGGCGGGGCCAAGGTCAACGACGTCGCCGTGACCGTCGAAGGTGATTTGATCGGCACCGCGCAGATGAAGGACGGCGCCATCAAACTGACCGCCGGCAAGAAGCGTCATCTGCTGGTGAAGGCCGAGGGCTAATTAGCCGGGGCTGGAGGCGCCGGCTCGCTCGATGCCGCCGGCTTTTCCGTCCCCGGCCGTACCTCGGTACCGCTGCCGTCGTCGAAGATGTTGAACAGCTTGCGCAGAAAGCCCGGAGTCAGCGCCGACAGCGGGTTGACCATGACGCTGGGGTCTTGCGCCGGCCCCTTCATCGAATAGTTCATGGCGATCACCCCGCCGCCCTTTTCGGCGGCGAACAAGCCGCCGATCACCGGGATCTTGCCAAAGGCGCTGTTCAGCGCATAGGCCGGCACGACGGTGCCTTCCAGCGCCATGACATTGTTGTCCAGATCGATTTGACCCTTGGCGGTGATGCCCAGGGCCGCGCCCGAGGCATGCGCGTCATGCAGGACCAGCACGCCATCGGTCAGGGTGAAGGGCGCATCGAGAATAGAGAAGCTGATGCCGTCGCCGGCCAACAGATCGACGATGCCGGTCAGCGCCGCCACCGTCAGCAGCCGGGCCAGCGCCGGAGCCTTGACCAGTTGATAATCGGTGACCGTCGCCGTGCCCTTCAGCGGCTGGCGCGGATTGGCGTCGTCATAGGCGGCATCGACCAGCAACTGCCCACCGACCAGATTGTCGTACAGGTCGAAGGCGCGGAACACCGCTCCGGCATCGCTGCTGGTGACGCGGACGCTGCGGCGATTGGCGGCTTCCGGCTGGATTTCGATATGTAACGGCTTGGCGTCGCCGACCACGCCATCAATATGCAAATGACGGATATCGCGCGGATCGCGAACCATCGACAGCGAGATCCCCTTGGCCACGCCCTCATCGGTCAGCCACACCTGACTGATCTTGGCGGCAACGGTCAACGGCACGGTTTCCTCGCGCGGGGCTTTGCGGTCGATCGGCTTCTTCTCGGCACCGGTCGGCGTCCCGGCGATCAATTCGCGCGCGTCGAAGCTGGGGCCGTTGACGTCGATTCCCAATCCGCCGCCCGCCGGCTTGATCGCCATGGTGCCCCGAACGTCGGTGCGCCCCCAATGCGCCCGCTCGAAGGCGACAAGGCGTGGTTGGCCATTCTCGAATCCCACCCGGCCGCGCACATCCAAACCATCGGCGGCGGATACGGCGAAATGCGGCACCTCACCCAAGCGTCCGCCCACCAGCTTGATGACGGTGGAAGCTTGACCGACGACGCCCGCCTTTTTCGACCAGTTGAGCCCCGGCAAGGTCATATCGGTGGCGGTCAGATCGGCGGCGATGTCGATATCGCCGCGCCCACCGTCCTCCAGCGTCGCGGTGACGTCGACCGGCACCGGGCCGGTGACGAACGGCGCTTGGAACGGCGCCACATCCAGCCCGACCACCCGCCGCCCGGCATCGTCAAGCACGCCCTGCACCTGATAGCGGCTGCGGAATGGTGCGGCATGCGAGAAGTTCTCGCGCCATTTGATTTGCGCCGCCAGCCCCCCCAGCAAGGCCTGACCGGTAATGTCAAGACCCTCGGGATCGACGTCCAGCGCCAGATTGGCCTCGCTCAGATCAAGGCCCAGAGCGACGGAGGGGATCGCCACCTTGGTCGTCTGCGCCTGCGCATGCACCTTCAACTGATCGAATTTAAGATTTTGCAGCAGCGGGAATTTCAGGTCCAGCGTGGTCACGGCGTCGCCCTTGACCTTGGCCGGCTGCACGCCCAGCCGTGATGCCCAACCCAGCGGCTTGCTGTCGATCAGGCGCAGTGCATCGGCCACCGGACCGCTGACTTTCACGTTGATATCGGCGAATTGGTCGGCCGAGGACAGGCCGCTCAGCACCACCTTGCCGCCGTCCAGCACCCTCAGTCCCATCAGCTCGCCGCTCTTGACCTCGACGGTGAAGGTGTTCTTGTCGAAATGGCAGACGGCCACGGCGTTGTGGACCACCGGCATCGGCGCCAGATACTGCACATCCACGCCTTCGGGCAGCACCTCGCCGCTCATGTCGTCCACGGCCAGATCCTCGATGCTCTTGCCCGGCGGCACATGCGCCAGCAGATGAGCTGTGGCCTGGCGGACACGGCCATGCGACAGGTTGGCGAGGATCCAGTTGCGCGGATTGGGCGCGGCGGCGGGCGGCCACAGCCCCTTGAGCTGTTCCACCGGCATGTCGTCGGCGCGGGCCGAGACATCCAGCTTGAGTGCCCCGGTAATGTCCTCGGCATGGCCACTCAGCACCACCACCGGCCCGCCCAGATCGATGCGCGCTTCCTCCAAGGTGGCCTTGGTCAGGCCATCGGTCAGC
>DATGZW010000253.1:0-3920 GCA_035297005.1 Patescibacteria group bacterium | reverse complement strand
GGCGACACGCCGATCCTGGTCATCAACGGCGACATCCTGACCCGCGTCGATTTCCGCCAAATGCTGAAGTTCCACACCGAGAACAAGGCGGCCTTCACCGTCGGCGTGCATCGCTACGAGTTCCAGGTGCCCTATGGCGTGCTCGACGTCGATGGGCCGCGCATCACCGGGCTGCGGGAGAAACCGCGCCAGAACATGCTGATCAATGCCGGGGTCTATCTGTTGGAGCCGCGCGTCATCGCCCTGATCCCGCCCGACCGCCGCTTCGACATGACCGATTTGATCGAGATGCTGATCGCCTCGGGCGAGACCGTCGCAGGTTTTCCCATCCATGAATACTGGTCGGACATCGGCCGCATGGAGGACTATTTCAAGGCTCAGTACGAAGTGAAGGCGACGTCATGATCCCCTTGTGCGAGCCGGTGCTAGCCGGGCGGGAATGGGATTACGTCAAGCAATGCCTGGATAGCGGCTGGGTGTCGTCGGTCGGCGCGTTCGTCGATCGCTTCGAGGCCGAGTTCGCCCAAGCCCTGAGTGTCCGCCACGCCGTCGCCATGACCAGCGGTACTGCCGCCCTGCACATCGCCTTGCTGGTGGCCGGGGTCGCCGCCGATGACGAGGTGCTGATTCCGGCGCTGACCTTCATCGCTCCGGCCAACGCCATCCGCTATTGCAACGCCTGGCCGGTGTTCGTCGATATCGACCCGGTGACCTGGCAAATCGACGCCGCCCAAGTACGCCGCTTCCTCGAAGACGATTGCGCGCGGGTGGATGGCGTGTTGCGCAACCGTGTCAGCGGGCGGCGGGTCAAGGCGCTGCTGCCGGTGCATTTGCTCGGCCATCCTTGCGCTATGAACGAGTTGGCGGCGCTGGCCGAAACCCACGGTCTGGCGCTGGTCGAGGACGCCACGGAAAGCCTGGGCGCCCGCATTCATGGGCGTTCGGTCGGCAGCTTCGGCCAGTCGGCCTGCTTCAGCTTCAACGGCAACAAACTGCTGACCACCGGCAGCGGCGGCATGTTGGTGACTGACGACGAAGCCGTCGCCCGCCGCGCCCGTTATCTGTCCACCCAAGCCAAGGACAGCGCCGAGTACCGCCATGACGCCATCGGCTTCAATTACCGCCTGACCAATGTTCAGGCGGCAATGGGCTGTGCTCAGTTGGAACTGCTGACCGCCAAGCTGGCGGCCAAGCGCCAAATCGCCGAACGCTATCGCCGCGAGCTGGCCGAACCTCTCGGCCTGGATATGCTGTGGGAGGCTGAGGGCTGCGTCAGCGCGCTGTGGCTTTCGACCATTCTGCTGCCCCAAGGCTGGAGCGCCGCCGCCCGCGGAGCATTGCGCCAAGAGCTATGCGATTCCGGCATCGAGACTCGTCCGCTCTGGCTGCCGATTCCCTATGATCCGCCCTATGCCGGGGCGCAGGTGCTGGGCGGCGCGGTGTTCGACGACGTGTGGACGCGCGCCTTGTCGCTGCCCAGTTCGTGCAATTTGACGACGGAGCAGCAAGAGATGGTCATTGCGGCGGTGACGCTCGGAATCGAGCGCGGACCGGCGATGCACTAAATGGAACCCCGCCCCGACATCGCGGCGGCCTATCGGCGCGGCCAGCTTGACGAGGCCCGCGCTTTGGCCAACGCCGCCATCGCCACGGCCCCTGATGACGAGTTCTTGTGTTTCATCCTGGCCGTCTGCGCCGTCCGCCTGCATCGTCCGCAAGAAATCCTCGCCGTCTTGACCCATTGGGCCAGCCGTCACAATGATCGCGGCGTTTTGTGCAACCGGGTCTTGCGCCAGCTTCTGGACGACAGGCATTACGCCGAGCTGCTGGCCGTGCTTGACGGGGTGCCGCGTGAGGCGCCGTGGCATATCCTCTGCCTGTATTACGCTGGCTGCGCGCTGATGATGACCAACCGCCGCGCCGAGGCCTTTCCGCTGTTCCAGCGCTTCCGCGAGACCTTGCCGCATTACATGGCGCATGTGGATTTCCTGGAAAACACCGAGCTCAACGTCATCTTCCGCCAGGGCCGGCTGATTGCCGGGGGCGAGGATCTGCGCCAGCGTCTGGAGACCGAAGCGCCGGTGCCCGCCGTCACCTTCCTCAGCCCGCCGCTGGCGCAGATGGACGGCGTGCTGTTTGCTGCCTGCAATAGCGGCTATTTCAACGCCATGGGCGAACGCTTTGTCGATGCAATGGCGGAACTGCGCGGCCCTACGCTGGGCATTCATGTGCATGTCGCCGGTCCCGACCAAGCCTCGCGCGAACTGATGGAGCGGCTGACCCTGCGGCATGGCGCGGCGGTGGCGTTCAGCATCGAGGAACCGCCGCTGGTGGCTTCGGTGACCTATTATTCCTGCGCCCGCTTCTTCGTCATGGAAGAGATGCTGGGCTTCCACGGCAAGGATATCCTTTGCCTGGATCTGGACCAGAGCCTGACGCTGCCGCCGCAAACCCTGTTGGCGCAAAGCCGGGGCTATGATTTCTGCTGCTTCAGCACCGACCGCAATGATCCCGCCTCGATCTATTGGGCGACGATCATGTCGTTCCCGCATGGCAATGCGCGGACGTTGTCTTTCATTGATGTCTTGCGGCGGTTCTGCTGGCGGGAGCTGTCCAACCCGTCCTTCGTCAACTGGATGCTGGATCAGGCGGCGCTGTATTCGCTGCTGTCCGATCCTGGAATTCGCGAGGGGCTGCGCTTCGGCGATTTCCGCAGCCTGATGGGGCTGAAGCTGTCCGAGGTTAGCGTGCCGATCATCTCGGAGGGAGAGAAGTTCGGCCTTAAGGACCGCATCTTCCGCGCCGAAGGCGTCGAGGTCGATCTGCTGCCCGAGGGACCGTCGGACCAGCCATGACGAATTTTGGGGGACACCACATGGAATTGGAGCGGCTGAAAGCCTGTTTCCGCACGATCTTGAATCTGCCGGACGACGCCGATTGTGCGGCGCTCAAATACCGCGACACCCCGACATGGGACTCGCTGGCGCATATGCAGCTGATCGCCGAGATCGAGACGGTGTTCGACATCATGCTCGACACCGACGAGGTCATCGGCATGAGCGATTTCCCCACGGCGGTCGGCATGGTCAAGGCGCACGACATTGCCATCGAGGGCTGAGCCGGTGCTGACGGACCGGGTCATCCTGATTACCGGAGCCTCGCGCGGGATCGGCGCGGCGACGGCGCGGCTGTGCGCGGCGCAGGGGGCCAAGCTGGTGCTGACCGGCTTCCGCCATGGCGAGCAGTTGGACAGCCTTGCCGCCGAGCTGCGCGCCGCGCATGGGGGCGACGTGCTGACGGCGCTCTATGACGTCGCCGATTCAGCGGCGGTGCGCGGGGTGTTCCAGACCATCTTCAAGACGCATGGGCGGCTCGACGGCTTGGTCAATAATGCCGGCATGCTCGATGACGCGCTGATCGGTATGATCGCACGCCCAGTCACCGATACCGTGCTGGCGGTTAATGTGGCTGCCGTCATTGAACATATCCAAGGTGCTGCGCGCCTGATGGGGCGGCGCAAGGCCGGGACCATCGTCAATCTGGCCTCGATCATCGGCGTGCATGGCAATGCCGGGCAAATGGTCTATGGCGCGTCGAAGGCCGCGGTCATCGGCGCGACCCTGTCGGCGGCCAAGGAATTGGCACCCTTGGGCATCCGCGTCAACGCCGTCGCTCCCGGCTTCATCGACACCGACATGACCCGCAGCCTGCCCGAAGAGACCCGCGCCAAGCGCCTTGCCTCGATCGGCCTGGGCCGCGCCGGTCAGCCCGAGGATGTCGCCAAGGTCATTACGTTCCTGCTCGGCGATCTGTCGGCCTACGTCACCGGTCAGGTCATCGGCGTGGATGGCGGCATGGTGATCTGATGGCGGAGGCGCCGGCCTTCTGGGATGCGTTGGAGCGCCATGGCGACCGTCCGG
>DATGZW010000252.1:0-4531 GCA_035297005.1 Patescibacteria group bacterium | reverse complement strand
GCGGACGGTGTCGCCATGCACCATGGTGGCGACGCGATAGACGCAGTTTTCCAACTCGCGCACATTGCCGGGGAAGTAACAGTTCAGCAGCACGTCCATCGCTTCGGGGGCGATGCGGACATGGCGGCTGTTTTCCTTGTTGAAACGTTGCAGGAAGTGATCGACCAGCAGGGGTATGTCTTCCTTGCGCTCACGCAAGGGCGGCAGGAAGATCGGCACCACGTTGATGCGGTAATAAAGGTCGGCACGGAAATCGCCCTTGGCCACCATCTCTTCCAAATTGCGGTTGGTGGCGCAGACCAGACGAACATCGACCTTCAGGGTGCGGTTGCCGCCGACGCGTTCGAACTCGCCTTCTTGCAGCACGCGCAGCAGCTTGGCCTGGAACGAGCCGGAGATTTCGCCGATCTCATCCAGGAACAAGGTGCCGCCATTGGCCAACTCGAAGCGGCCCTTGCGTTCGACATTGGCGCCGGTGAAAGCGCCGCGCTCGTGGCCGAACAGTTCGGATTCCAGCAACGTCTCGGACAAAGCGGCGCAGTTGACCTTGATGAAGGCGCCATCCTTGCGGGTCGACATATAATGGACTGCGCGGGCGATCAGTTCCTTACCGGTGCCCGATTCGCCGCGCAGCAACACCGTCGAACGGCTGGGCGCGATCTGGTGGATTTCCGCATAGACGTCCTGCATGCGGCGGCTGACGCCGATCACGCTATCGATGGAAAAGCGCCCCGGCTCGGCCTCGACCTGCACCGCCTTTTGCAGGCGATGCTTTTCCATGATCAGCCGCTCGCGTTCGTTGGCGACGCTGCCATGCAGGCGCACCGTTTGGCCGACCAGGTTGGCGACCATGGTCAGGAAGCGGACATCCGCCTCAAAATTCACATTGTTGTTCTCGGAATCGCGCACGCGGTCGATTGACAACACGCCGATGGTCTTGTCGGCGGATTTGATCGGCACGCCGATGAAGGCCACCACTTCGCCCTCGACCGTGGCTAAGCCGCCATCGGCGTCCTGCCCGGCTTCGTCGGCCAGATTGGGAATAACCATCGGCATGCCGGTGCCGACGATGCGCCCGACCAGCGAGGGAACCATGCGGTTCCCTTCCTTCTTCAAGGTTTCCGGGGTCATGCCGGCGGCCGCGACCACTTCCAGCTTTTCGCCATCGCCGACCAGGGTCACCATGCCGCGCCGCATCTCAAGATAGGACGACAGAAGGTTAACCACCTCCCGCAGCGTCTTCTCCAGGTTCAGCGAAGACGACAGTATCTTGCTGATTTCATAGATGCTGATAAGCGACAGCGCGGAACTGTTCCTGTTGTCCGGCATCGCTTTTCTCCACCAATTGCACCAAAACCGCCCGCACGCTCCGCACCATCCCGCAGTGCAACCGAGCAAGATTCGAGCCAGCCCACCCCGGCGGCATTATAGCGGGCAAATCCGCCGGATTTTCAAGCAAGGAGACAAGGCTCTATGCCGTTTTATCCCCTTGACCGGCACAAAAATTAGTCATTAGTCGGAGTGAGCACATTATATAGGCACATCAATGCAATGCCCGCAATACCACGATCAGCCCTAGGATCAGCACCGCCACCGCCTGAGTGGCGACGCGCAAATTCATCAGTCGATTGGCGTAGCGCCGATTGACTTCACCGCCACTCGCAAACACCACGACGCCGGCGATCAAGACGATCAGCACCGCAACCAAAGCCAGCCCCAGCAGCACCGAGAGGAATGATATCATCAACCCGATATGGCCAGCACACCCGTGCGGATCAAGGCCGCACGATAGCGGCCCAGAATGCCCGCATCTTAAGCAAACCATGGAACCGCCCAGAATCCCCGCATACGCCCGAATGATTCTTGACAGGCACACCCCATGGGTTAGGGTCCAACAATAGGGAAGCACGGGGAGACGGTCGCCGTCAGACCAAGCACCGTCGCCGCAACAAAATACCAGCAGGCGAGCCAAAGCGGCCAATGGACTATTTTCTGCAGCAGCTCATCAACGGCATCACCTTGGGCGCCATTTACGGCCTGATCGCCATTGGTTACACGATGGTTTACGGCATCATCGGCATGATTAATTTCGCCCATGGCGAGATTTACATGATCGGTGCGTTTGTCTCGCTGATCGGCTTTCTTCTCATGGGCGCGCTGGGTATCAGCTATGTGCCGCTGGCGCTGTTCCTGGTGCTGCTGATGGCCATGCTGTTCACCGCCATCTATGGCTGGGCCATCGAGCGCATCGCCTACCGGCCCTTGCGCGGCTCTTTCAGGCTGGCGCCGCTGATTTCAGCCATCGGCATGTCCATCCTCTTGCAGAACTACGTCCAGGTCGCCCAGGGCGCGCGGGTCAAGCCGTTGCAGCCGATCATCCATGGCGGCTTCGAGCTGACCAATGGCGGCGACTACCACGTTACCCTGAGCTATCTGCAAATCATCATCGTCGCCCTGACCGTCACCTTGATGGCCGGCTTCACCTTCATCATCACCCGCACCCCCTTGGGCCGCGCCCAGCGCGCCACCGAGCAAGACATGACCATGGCCTCGCTGCTGGGGGTCAACGTCGATCGCATCATCTCGACCACCTTCATCATCGGCGCATCGCTGGCTGCCGTGGCCGGGTTGATGGTGACGTTGTATTACGGCGTCATCGACTTCTATATCGGCTTCATCGCCGGCATGAAGGCCTTCACCGCTGCGGTGCTGGGAGGCATCGGCTCGCTGCCCGGCGCCATACTGGGAGGACTGTTGATCGGCCTTATCGAGGCCTTCTGGTCCGGCTATTTCAGCATCGAATACAAGGATGTCGCCGCCTTTTCGATTCTGGTCATGGTGCTGATTTTCCGCCCCACCGGCCTGCTCGGCAAACCCGAGATCGAGAAAGTCTAAGGCGATGGCCGCGTTGCCTGCCCTCCCTCCCTCGGCCCTGGCGGCCATGCTCAAGGATTCCCTGGCCGCCGCCGTGGTCGCCGCCCTGCTGGCGGCACCGCTGCTGGGCTTGCGTCTGGTCGATTCGGCGCAAGGGCTCAGCCTCGCCACCCGTTTTCCCTGGATCGCCTACGCCGCCGCCGCCGTGTTCTGCGGCCGCTTGGCGCTGTCGCTGGCCGGAGCCAGCCTTGGCCGCCGCTTGAAGAGCCGGCCACAGACCACCCTGCCGCTGACCAAGAAGCCGAGCAACACCCGCAAGATCATCGGCTGGGTGCTGATCGTCGTCGCCCTGGTGCTGCCGTGGCTGCCCTTCGCCGACCGCAATCTGGTCGATAAGGCCACCTTGCTGCTGATCTATGTGATGCTCGGCTGGGGCCTCAATATCGTTGTCGGGCTGGCTGGGCTGCTCGATCTCGGCTATGTCGCCTTCTATGCCGTCGGCGCTTATTCCTACGCCATCCTGTCGCAAACCTTCGGTCTGTCGTTCTGGATCTGCCTGCCCTTCGCCGGAGCCGCCGCCGCCACCTTCGGCATGGTGCTGGGTTTTCCGGTGCTGCGCCTGCGCGGCGATTACCTGGCGATTGTGACGTTGGGCTTCGGCGAGATCGTCCGCGTCATCCTGCTCAACTGGGCTGATTTCACCGGCGGTCCCGGCGGCATCTCCGGCATCGCCCGCCCCAGCTTCTTCGGCCTGCCATTCAAAGCCGCCGCCGGGCCGGGAGAAACCACTTTTGCCGACTTCTTTGGCCTGACGTTCTCGCCGCTGCATCGGATCGTCTTCCTCTATTACCTGATCCTGGCGCTGGCGCTGGCGACCAATCTGTTCACCCTGCGCATCCGCCGCCTGCCCATCGGCCGCGCCTGGGAAGCCTTGCGCGAAGACGAAACCGCCTGCCGCTCGCTGGGCATCAACCCGACCAAGACCAAACTGTCGGCCTTTGCCATCGGCGCCATGTTCGCCGGGTTCGCCGGATCGTTCTTCGCCACCCGCCAGGGCTTCATCAGCCCGGAAAGCTTCTCGTTCATCGAATCGGCGATCATCCTGGCCATCGTCGTCCTCGGCGGCATGGGCTCGCAAATCGGTGTGGTGCTGGCTGCCGTGCTGCTGTGCGGCTTGCCCGAATGGTTCCGCGATTTGCAGCAATACCGCATGCTGGCCTTCGGCGGGGCCATGGTGCTGATCATGCTGTGGCGTCCACGCGGGTTGCTGGCCAGCCGCGATCCGACCATCCGCCTGCCCGCCTTGCCGGATGCCGCGCCATGACCCGCCCGCCGCTGCTCGCCGTCGAGCATCTGACCATGCGCTTCGGCGGCTTGTTCGCCGTCAACGACCTGTCGTTCACCGCCTATCAGAACGAAATCACCGCCATCATCGGCCCCAACGGCGCCGGCAAGACCACGGTGTTCAACTGTCTGACCGGATTCTACAAGCCCAGCGTCGGCCGCCTGACCCTGTCCCGCCCCGATGGCCGCAGCCATCTGCTCGAACGCATGGACGGCTTTCGCATCTGCAAGGACGCTGGCGTCGCCCGCACCTTCCAGAACATCCGCCTATTCTCCGGCATGAGCGTGCTGGAGAACCTGATCGTTGCCCAAC
>DATGZW010000251.1:0-2183 GCA_035297005.1 Patescibacteria group bacterium | reverse complement strand
CTTTTGCGTCGGATGTGCCTTGCGGCCAGCGGTCTTCAGCCGCTCGCCGCCGGTGCACAGCGGCAGCATCCAATCGCTGCGCATCTGCAAGCCTTCGTTCAGCGCCTTCATCGCTTCGTAATTGAAGGTGTAGCGGGCGCGCGGGCCTTTCGAGCACCACAGCATGGTCTCGTGGGCGTTGGTGAAGCGGGTGCCGCGAAAATTCGGCATCGGGTTGGATTTGGTCCACACCACGTCGTTAAGCACCCAGAACCCCAGATCCTGCAAGATCGCGCCGACGCGGTAGATGTTGTGGTAGCTGCCGATCACCCACAGCGAGCCGTCGTCCTTCAGCACCCGGCGGGCGGCGGTCAGCCAGTCTCGGGTGAAGCGGTCATAGATGGCGAAGCTGTCGGCGGGATTGGCCATCTCGCCAAAACGGTCCCAGTCCTCATCGACGCCATCGACGCGGCTGTTGTCGGGGCGCAGAAGCTCGCCATTGAGCTGCAGATTATAGGGCGGGTCGGCGAACACGATATCGACAGAGCGCGCCGGCAGCGCGTTCATAAGCTCGATGCAGTCGCCCTGCAGGATGATATTGGTCGATTCGGCAGTCATGGCGCCACTTTGATTCAAAGCTCAGTGGGCGTCAAGAAGGGTTTGGAATCTATGGATTCCCAAACAAATCGGCGATTGGCGCGAAACTGCGGCGATGATGCGGCGTAATGCCAAGCCGTTGAATTGCTTGGCGATGTTCCAAAGTGCCATAACCGGCGTTGCGGTCCCAGCCATAGCCCGGATGCTCGGCGGCCAGGGCGGTCATCAGGCGGTCCCGGCTGACCTTGGCGATGATCGAGGCAGCGGCGATGGACAGCGAACGTCCGTCGCCCTTGACGATGCATTGCACCGGACAGGGCATCGGCGGGGTTTGGTTGCCGTCGATCAACGCGCAATCGACGCTTTGGCCCAAGCCGTCAAGGGCGCGGCGCATGGCCAGAAAGGTGGCTTGCAGGATGTTGACGCGGTCGATCTCGCAGACCTCGGCCCAGCCGATGCCGACAATGGCGGTGGTCTGGATGACCTCGAACAAGGCCTCTCGCTTCTTTGCCGACAGTTTCTTGGAGTCATCGAGTTGATCGCGCAGCAGCACCGGCAGGGCGGCGGGCAGGATGACGGCGGCGGCCACCACCGGCCCGGCCAATGGGCCGCGGCCAGCCTCGTCAATGCCGCAGACGATGCCGGAGACGGCCTGTTCAAAGGAAAGATCGGGAGGCATCAGACGGACTCGGGTGTGGGGGTGGGAGCGGCGGGGGCCGGCAGGTGCCGTTGCCGGCGGCGGGTTAGGCCCAGCCGGGGCAGGCCGTGGATGTAGAACGCCCGCAGCAAGTCGCGCGGCGCGGTGACTCCGGCCCCGGCCATGGCATGCAGACGCCGTGCCGCCATCAGCCACAGCGGGCTCATCATCAGGCTGAGCACGGTGACGGCGACCACCAGCCGCGCCTCTTGCCGGCCAATCAGGCGGTTGGCCTTGCCGATTTCGGCCATCAGGAACGAGAACTCGCCAATCTGCGCCAGGGTGATGCCGATCAGGAAGGCGCGTGGCCACGCCTCGCCCAACAGCTTAAGGGCGCCGACATTGAGGATGGTCTTGAACACCGTGACCATCAGCAGCAACAGCAGCACCGTGCCCAGATTGTTCCAGATGAAATGCAGATCCAGCAACATGCCGACCGATACGAAAAACACCATCATCAGCACGCTTTGGATCGGCTGAGTGCTGTGCAGCATGGCATGGCGTTCGCTGCTATTGCCGATGATGACTCCGGCCAGAAACGCGCCATAGGCCGGCGACAGCCCGATCAAATCGGCCAGGGTCGCTGCGCCGAAGCACCAGGCCAGACCGGTCAGCGGTGACAGATCCTGGTGGTCGGCGATCAGGCGGCCGAAGGGCAGGGTGATCGGGCGGCGCAGGAGAAACCAGAACAGCGCCACCAACACCAGGATCGATGCCCCCACCTTGCCCAGATCAACCGGGCTGAAGCCTTTGCGCGACAGGGCGGACAGCACCAGCATCATCGGCACCACGGCCATGTCCTGAGCAATCAGAATGCCGATGGTGGTGCGCCCGGCAGTGCTGGAAATCTCGTCCGAGCTTTCCAGGATCTTGATGACCACGGCGGTGCTGGAAATCGACACGACGAAGC
>DATGZW010000250.1:0-4615 GCA_035297005.1 Patescibacteria group bacterium | reverse complement strand
CGCATGTCCTGTGCGGTGCCGGTCACAGAGCCGACCACCCCGTTGATCGATGCCACGAAATCGGCGGCGATGCGCTCGACACGCTGGCGCCGCGCCTCCTTGGCCCGAACCTCGCCCACTTCGCGTGCTGCCAGGGCATCAGCAGCGA
The DNA here is from genome assembly GCA_035297005.1 of Patescibacteria group bacterium. Taxonomy (GTDB): domain Bacteria; phylum Pseudomonadota; class Alphaproteobacteria; order Rhodospirillales; family Magnetospirillaceae; genus DATGZW01. The sequence continues at coordinate 4,467 of DATGZW010000250.1, read as the reverse complement.
CAGCGTTGTTGCGCAAGACCTCGATGGCCTGCGCCATACACCCGATCTCATCCGAACGGTCGGTATGCGGTACGGTGAATTGCCGCCCGCCATCGGCGAGTTCACTGATAACCCGCGTCAAGGTGGCCAAGGGGCGGCTGATCCAGCGCTGACTGCCCTGCGCCACCCCGCCGACCACCGCGACGGCCAGCACCAACAGGCCGATAACGGCGTAAAGATCGTGGGCCGCCTGACTGCATTTGTCGTCGGCGACATGGCGGGCGGCATCGATTGCCGCGTCGCGGATCAACATGATCGACTGCAACATGGGGCCGCTCAGGCGGCGCCATTCCCCGCCGTCCAGATCGTAGGAACCATCGGTGGCACCGTGCGTGGCGACGCGGTCGCGCAGGCCCTTGAAGGGACCAACGAAGGAGGCGTTCACTTTGGCGACGGCGCCACGCATACCCTCAGGGCTGTCGGACGAACCGGCCACCTGAGTCAGTCGCTGCCAGATTTGGCCGACGCGGCCATCGCCCATGTCGATCTCGCGAATCAGGTTGGGAGAAAAGGCCTGACCGCTGGTGATGCCCTGCAGATACGATGTTGATAGACGACCGGAGTTGTCCCGGAAGCTCCAAGCAATCTGAGCTACCGAGGCGAGGTTGGCGACATCCGCGTCGGTGGCGAACATCCGCCGTTCCAGGGTGGCTCCAAGTTGGCTGTTTTCGTTGTTGAGCGAGAACATTGCAGCGATGAATGCCTGCTGCGCCGCGATGATCTGCTGCGGAGTGCCAGCCGCGACATCCGTCATGGCGCGCGCGTTTTGCAGCTTTTCCTTGAGGCTAGTGAAGGTTTCCGCGGCTTTCTGCCGTTCGACCACCGTCGATGCGGCAATGACGCGATCCGCCGCGGCGAATGCCATATCGGTGCGGCTGCGGGCATCCTGCATGGTTTGCCGATTTGCCGCCGTCGGCGCAGCCATGGCCACCGTCGAGGCGCCGCGTTCGGGGGATACAGTTTCGGCGATCACCGTGGTGACTTCCAGCAAATCGACCAATTCGCGCGCGTCGGACGCCGCCCTGAACGACCGAAATTCATTGCTGACCAGCAAAATCGCCATGATGCCCATAACGATTCCGATGGCCGCCAAACTTGCCACAAGGAAGGCCTTGATCGACATGCCGCGCTCTCTCCCTGAATTCCCCTAGACTTCGATCAAGATTGCGACAAATTCGGGGGAACCGCAACGCCATACGCGCGTAATCGGCCTGGTGCGGCGGAGAAAACTAAATTAATTTTTATTGTCACCCGATGCTCTTCGCGGTCACAAACCTGAGCCCCGTGGACGACGGATAACCGAGAAGAATCCGCCTCCCAGGGTGTCCGCATCGCCGACACGGAATTCCCTCCAGTCTATTCGCCACCGCACCCTTAAGCCCCTTACCGCCCTTGAATTTCAGCAGCTTCGACGCCGGAATCGCGGCGAACACCCACAGGCCAAAGAAAAGGCCGCCACGTTGCCATGGCGGCCTTCCTAGACTGTACCGGTCACGCTGCGGGTTTAATGCGTGATGACGCCCACGTCCCCCTCGACGACTTCGGCTTTCCCCACCGTCATCGGACCCTGATCAGCTTCCCATTCGATGGGAACCAGAGGCCGCGTCAGGGCGTTGGCCAGGACTTCATCGACCGTCGCCAACGGCAGGATGGTCATGCCGCGTTTGACGTTATCGGGGATCTCGGCCAAGTCTTTTTCATTGTCCTTGGGGATGATCACCGTCTTGATGCCGCCGCGCAGCGCCGCCAGCAGCTTTTCCTTCAGGCCGCCAATCGGCAATACCCGGCCGCGCAGAGTGATCTCGCCGGTCATGGCGACATCCTTGCGGATGGGAATGCCGGTCAGCACCGACACGATCGAGGTGCACATCGCCACGCCAGCCGACGGACCATCCTTGGGGGTGGCGCCTTCGGGCACATGGACATGGATGTCGCGCTTTTCGAACACCGACGGCTTGATGCCGAAATTGACTGAGCGAGCCCGCACATAAGAGCGTGCCGCCTGGACGGATTCCTGCATCACGTCGCCCAGCTTGCCGGTATGGGTAAACACGCCCTTGCCCGGCATCGACACCGATTCGATCGACAGCAACTCGCCGCCGACTTCGGTCCAAGCCAAGCCGGTGACCACGCCGATGAGATCCTCCAGCTCGGCTTCGCCATAGCGGTAGCGATGAATGCCAGCATATTTCTCGACATTCTTGCGGGTGACGGTGACCTTGCCGCCCTTCAGCAGGATTTCCTTGGTCGCCTTGCGCGCCAGATTGGCGATTTCGCGTTCCAGACTACGCACACCGGCTTCGCGGGTGTAGTAGCGGATCAAATCACGCAACGCATCGTCGGAAATCGACCATTCGCCCGCCTTCAGACCCGCCGCCTTGGTCTGCTTGTCCAGCAGATGCCGCTTGGCGATTTCGACCTTTTCGTCCTCGGTATAACCCGACAGACGAATGATCTCCATGCGGTCCAGCAGCGGCTGCGGCATGCGCAAGGTGTTGGCGGTGGTGACGAACATAACGTCCGAAAGGTCGTAATCGACTTCCAGGTAATGGTCGTTGAAGGTCGAATTCTGCTCGGGATCCAGCACCTCCAGCAGAGCCGAAGCCGGATCGCCGCGCCAATCGGCACCCAGCTTGTCCACCTCGTCGAGAAGGAACAGCGGGTTCGAGGTCTTGGCCTTCTCCATGCCCTGAATGACCTTGCCGGGCATCGACCCGATATAGGTCCGGCGATGGCCGCGGATCTCGGATTCGTCGCGCACGCCGCCCAGCGAGATGCGCACGAAGTTACGCCCCGTCGCCGAGGCGATGGAACGACCGAGCGAGGTTTTACCAACGCCGGGCGGTCCGACCAGGCACAGAATCGGTCCCTTGACCTTGATCGTGCGTTGCTGCACGGCAAGATACTCAAGGATGCGCTCCTTGACCTTCTCCAGACCGTAATGGTCGGTGTTGAGGATCTTTTCCGCCAGCTTGATGTCGCGCTTGATCTTGCTGCGCTTCTTCCACGGAATCGACAGCATCCAGTCCAGGTAGTTGCGCACCACCGTGGCCTCGGCCGACATCGGGCTCATGCTGCGCAGCTTCTTCAGCTCGCCCAGAGCCTTTTCGCGGGCTTCCTTCGACAGGCGGGTCTTGTTGACCCGCTCTTCGAGCTCTGCGGACTCGTCGCGGCCGTCCTCGGTTTCACCCAGTTCTTTCTGGATCGCCTTGAGCTGCTCGTTCAGGTAGTACTCGCGCTGGGTCTTCTCCATCTGCCGCTTGACGCGGTTGCGGATCTTCTTCTCGACCTGGAGCACTCCGATTTCGGACTCCATGTAGGAATAGACACGCTCCAGACGCTCGGAGATGGTCTCGATCTCCAGTAGTTCCTGCTTCTCGGCGATCTTGAGCTGCAGGTGCGAGGCGACCGTGTCTGCCAACTTGCCGGGATCTTCGATCTGGTTGATCGACACCAGGACTTCGGGAGGAATTTTCTTGTTGAGCTTGATGTATTGCTCAAACTGCGACACCACCGAGCGAGACAGCGCCTCAAGCTCCTGCATGTCGCCCGGCTTTTCGGCGATCACATCGGCGAAAGCCTGGAAGAACGTCGCCGTTTCGTTGAAGGTGTTGATGCGGGCGCGATGCCCACCCTCGACCAGAACCTTGACGGTTCCGTCGGGCAGCTTCAAAAGCTGCAACACGGTGCTGACAGTACCGACCTGATAAATATCATCGGGGGTCGGGTCGTCCTGCGCCGCATTCTTCTGCGCGACAAGCAAAATCTGCTTGTCATCCTTCATCACGTCTTCCAACGCCCGAACCGATTTTTCGCGCCCCACGAACAGGGGAACGATCATGTGCGGGAAGACGACGATGTCACGGAGCGGAAGAACCGGGAAGACATCTCCGCGCGCTAGTTCGACCATGCTACCTCTTTTTCACGGGCGGCCGGCGGTAGCCGGACCGACTGTTTGCTCAATGTGTCCAGCTTAACTTCGGTGTCATCCCCCCTTTGTTCAAGGGGGGATGACCCAATCAGGCGCTTGACCCTACATCCTCACGACGATCCGCATAGATGTACAGAGGCTTGGCATTGCCTTCGACCACTTCGCCACTGATCACCACCTCTTCGACACTCTCCAGACCGGGCAGGTCGAACATGGTGTCGAGCAGGATGCTCTCCAGGATCGACCGCAGGCCGCGAGCGCCGGTTTTGCGCAGGATGGCTTTCTTGGCAATCACCTTCAACGCGTCCTCGGCGAAGGACAAACGCACGTCCTCCATCTCGAACAAACGCTGATACTGTTTGACCAAGGCATTTTTGGGCTTGGACAGAATATCGACCAGCGCCGCCTCGTCGAGGTCGCGCAGGGTGGCGATGACCGGCAGACGGCCGACGAATTCGGGGATTAGGCCGAACTTCAGCAGATCCTCGGGTTCGACC
>DATGZW010000249.1:0-3212 GCA_035297005.1 Patescibacteria group bacterium | reverse complement strand
CGGCACCGTGCTGCATTTCCGCCATAGCCATGTGGTTCTGCATTGGGGCAAGCCGTGGTCGTGGCTGTTCATCAGCCCGCGTATGCATCATTTGCACCACAGCGACGACCCAGCCGATTACGACTGTAATCTGGGAGTCGCCCTGGCGCTGTGGGATCATCTGTTCGGCACCGCCAAGCTGCCGCGACCGGAGCAGCAGATCACCTATGGCATCGGCCCCGAAGGCGCCGAGCATTGCAGCCTCGCCGCCATTTACCTCGCTCCTTGCCGCAAGGCTTGGCGTCGTTTGAGGAGGATTTGACCATGCGGCGCTTGACGGCATCGCTGCTGGCCGCCCTGGTTGCCAGCACGACCCTGTGGGCTGGGGTTCAATGGACGCAGCAGCACCGCGCCGAACGTCCGACGTCCCTGCCGCCGCCTCCGGCGGGCTTGCCGGCGGTGGTGGCCGGCGGCGAATTGCGTCTGGCCGAACTGACTTGGCCCGAACTTCAGCAAGCCATCGCCGCCGGCAAGACCACCGTGCTGGTCCCGACCGGCGGCGTCGAGCAGAATGGCCGCCACATGATCCTGGGCAAGCACGACCACATCGTCGCCTGGACCGCGCAGCACATCGCCGCCAAATTGGGCAATGCCCTGGTCGCGCCAGTGCTGTCCTTCGTGCCACAAGGCGGCATCGATCCGCTGAGCGGCAACATGCGCTGGCCGGGCACCCTCAACCTGTCGCCCGCCGTCTTCGAAGCAGTGCTGACGGATGAAATCACCAGCCTCAAACTAGCCGGTTTCCGCCGGATTTGCCTGATTGGCGATCATGGCCTGAGCCAAGAGCCGCAACGGCGGGTGGCCGAGCGGCTGAGCAAGGACTGGCGCGACGAGGGCGTCGTGGTGGCGCAAATCGACGACTACTACACGGCGGCTAACGGGCAGGAGCGCTGGCTGTTGGCCATCGGCGAAAGCGAGGCGACGCTAGGCCATCATGCCGGTATCGAGGACACCGCCGAATTGATGGCCCTGCACCCCAGCGGCCTGCGCCGCGACTGGCTGGCCATCCCCCCCGCACCCGAGGACGGCAGCGATGGACGGCCGGATTTGGCCAGCGACGCGCGCGGCCAAACCCTGCTGTCCCTCAAGGTCGAAGCGGCAGTCGCTCAAATACAGCGACTGCCGCCCCTGACCGCGCGTTAGCGGCGTCCTGCGGCACCGGGACCGGCCTTGAAGTCGGTCAGAAACTCGGCATCCGGCGACAGAACCAACGTCGGCCCCGAACCGGCCAGGGCCTGCCGGTAGGTCTGCAACGAACGGTACAGCTTGTAGAACTGCGGATCCTTGCCGAAGGCGTCGGCGAACAGCTGGTTGGCCTGGGCCTCGGCGGCGCCGCGCGTGATGGTCGCTTGGCGCTGAGCTTCGGACAGGATCACCGTACGCTCACGGTCAGCCTTGGCCTGGATCGCCTGCGCCCATTCGAAGCCCTGGGCACGCAGTTCCTTGGCCTCGCGCTCACGCTCCGACTTCATGCGGTCATAGATAGCTTGGCTCGTCTCATAGGGCAAATCGGCGCGGTGGATGCGGACTTCGACCACCTCGATACCCAAGGGCAGCGCCTTCTCAGCCACTTCCTTCTGAATGTCGTTGACGATGCGGGTGCGCTCGTCGGACAGCAGCGCCCGCAGCATCACCTGCCCCAGCTCCCGCCGCAGCGACGAACTGACGAGCTGCGTCAACTGGGCGCGGGCCTGCTCGACGGTGCGCACCGACTGGTAAAAGCGCAACGGATCGGAGATCCGGAAGCGCGTATAGGTCTGCACCTCAAGCCGCTTCTGGTCGCCCAAAATCACCTGCTCCGCCGGAGGTTCCAGCAACAGCAGGCGGGTCTCGTAATAATTGACGGTATCGACCAAGGGCATCTTGGCCTTCAGGCCGGGATCGCCGGCCAAGCCCATCGGCTTACCCAGGCGCACCACCAGCGCTTCCTGGCCTTCGCCGACGATATACAGCGAGGCATTGAGAAGCCACAGCACCGATGCGGCGCCAATGACGGCGGCGAGACGGACGGGGCGTTTCATCGGCTGGCTCCCTGCTGAGCTGAGGCGGCGGCGGCCGGCTTGTCCTTCTGGTCCTGGATCGACATGTAGGGCACCACGCCGGACATCCCCTTACCCGAAGAATCGATGATGACCCGGCTGGCCTTCTTCAACACTTCATCCATACTTTCCATGTAAAGCCGCCAAGCGGTAACGTCCTTGGCCTGCGAATAGCTTTGATAGACCGACAAGAAGCCCTTAGCCTCGCCTTCGGCCAGATTGACCACCTGGGTCTTATAGGCCTCGGCTTCCTGAGTGATACGTCCGGCTTCACCACGCGCGCGCGGCGTGATGTCGTTGGCATAGGCCTCCGCCTCGTTACGGGCGCGCTCCTGGTCGGCGCGGGCGCGCTGCACGTCGTTGAAAGCGTCGAACACGGCGGCTGGTGGATCGACCTTCTGCAACTGCACCTGAGTAATCAGAATACCCACCTGCTCGGTGTCGAGAAGATGTTGCAGCAGATCCTTGGTCTGGTCGGCGATCTGCTGGCGCTTGTCCGACAGCGCCGCCTGAATCGGCGTCCGTCCGATGATCTCACGCAATGCGCTTTCGGCGGCGACCTTGACGGCGATCTCGGGATTGTTGACCTTGAACAGGAACTGGCCGGCGTCCTTGATCTGCCAGAACACCGCGCAATCGGCTTCGACGATGTTTTCATCGCCGGTCAGCATCTGCTTTTCGCGGGCACCGGCACTGCCGACGGCCCCTCCGCCAAGATTCTGATTGCCCAGCTGCAACTGGTTGATCTGGGTGACCTTGGGGAAGATCACGGTGTCGATGGGCGCAGGAAGATGGTAGTGCAGCCCCGGCTCGGTGGTGTCGACCCATTTGCCGAAGCGCAACACCACGCCCTGTTCATCGGGCTGCACTTTATAGATCCCCGACGCGCCCCAGGCCACCAGAGCCAGGGCGCCAATCAGCGCCAACCCATGACCGCCCAGGCCGGGAATGCGGGTGAAGCGGCGCAGCTTGTCCTTGAACAAGCGGATCAGTTCATCCAAATCCACTTCGTCGGCGGGAGCACCCTCGCCGTTGACAGGGTTCCAGGACATTCAGACTTCCCCAATTGTGATGTCGTGTGTGGCGGCCGGGACCGCAGTCAAGGCGGAGGCGTCGAGCGGGCGGCGCAGCTGA
>DATGZW010000248.1:0-4997 GCA_035297005.1 Patescibacteria group bacterium | reverse complement strand
TGGGGCTGGCCATCGTCGATCGCATCGCCCGTTGCCTGAACCACCCCATCGGCATCCGCTCAACGCTGGGCCGCGGCTCGATGTTCAGCGTCACCCTGCCCTATGGCAGCAGCCAACAGGTGAAACCGCAGGAGTCCGCTTTCGCCCTGCCCTCCACCATCGACCGCGTCGCCGGAACCTTCGTGCTGGTCATCGAGAACGACCCCGCCGCCCGCGAAGGCATGCAGGCGCTGCTGCAATCCTGGCGCTGTTCGGTGATCGCCGCCGACGGAGCCGAAGCGGCGCTGGCTCAGTTGCGCCGGCGCAACCAGATTCCCAACGTGCTGCTGGCTGATTACCATTTGGACCATGACGCCACCGGCTTGCAGGCCTTGAGCGCCATCCAGGCGCTGTATCCGCAGCCGCTGCCCGCCGTCATCATCACCGCCGACCGCTCGGACGAAATGCAAAGCGCCGTGCGCGAAGCCGGCTATCACCTGCTGAACAAGCCGCTGAAGCCCGCCCGCCTACGCTCGCTGCTGGCGCATCTGGCGACGGCGAAGTCCCCCGCCGCCTGAGGGCGATGACGACAAAAAAAGCCGGGCGATCTTGCAATCGCCCGGCAGTCTATTGGGGGGGAACCAAACAGGCGAACCGCCTGGAGCCGAAGCCCCGTCCGCGCTGATAGCCAAGAAACAATACTCGCTCTCGACAGTCCGGACATTTGTACTTTGGTCCGACATCCGGCCCGTGGCCGTCAGCCAACCGTCTGGCGTCCGCGTTCCAGGGGGCCGCCATCGCGTTTCTGCTGACGCCAGCAATCGACGATATGCCCCAACAGGCTTGCCGACCCGCCATCGGCCTGCCAGCGCGCCGAAAACGGCGCGGTGCCGCTGCGCGGGCGTTCCTCGGGCGGCAAATCGCTGAAGCGCAGACGCATGGGCACCGGCATTCCCTCGCCCACCGCGATGGCCTCGGCATTGCCCAAGGACGGCAAGGCCGCCATCAAGGCCGAAGAGGCGTCAAGGATGGCCGCGTGAATGATTTCCTGGTCCTTGTGGCTGGTCATGCGCAGGGCGAACACGGTGTTGCACTGCGACAGCAGCGACGGGGCCAATTCCGATGGCCGCTGGCTGACCACACACAGGCTGATGCCGTATTTCCGCCCCTCCTTGGCGATGCGCGCCAAGGCCCGCTTGGTCGGCTCGAAGCCGGCATTGTCGTCTTTGGGCGCATAGCGGTGCGCCTCTTCACAGACCACCAGCAAGGGCACCGATTGGTCGCCCCAGAAGGCGAAGTCGAAGGCCATGCGGCTGAGCACCGACACCACCACGTTCAACACCTCGGACGGCATTCCAGCCAGATCGAGGATGGCCAAGGGCCGCCCATCGACCGGAACGCGGAACAGCCGCCCCAGCAACGGCGCCAAATCATCGACTAGGAACAAATTGGCGGGGAACATGAAGGCGTAGCGACGATCCGCCTGCAACGCCGCCAGCCGCGACTTGATGCGCAGATAGCTGCCCCGGTCGGCGCGGTTTTCCAACCGCCCCAGCGCGTCGTCGAGCAATTGAACAAGATCGCCCATGCGATAGGGGACCGGCGTATCGACGGTGATCCAACTGGTGTCGCGGCCGGCGCCGGCGAAGCGCAGCTTGGCGGCCAGGATCAATTCACGCAGGCTTTGCAATTCGGCGACCAGATCGCGCGCCTCGGCGCCGAAGACCACTTCCGAGATTTCCTCGAAATTGAACAGCCAGTGCGGCAGGTTCAGGCTCTCGGCGGTCAGATGCTCGGCTTGATCGCCAAAGGCGCGGGCGTATTCGCCATGCGGGTCGAGCAGCAGAATATGGGCGTTGGGATTGGATTCGAGGATGCGCTTGAGAATCAGCGTCACCGCGCAGGACTTGCCGGCTCCGGTGGTGCCGACCACGGCGAAATGCTTGCCCAACAGGTCGTCGATGCCGACATGGGCTTTGACGCGCTGGTCCTGGTGAACGGTGCCGATACACACCGTCTGCTGATTGGGGCGGGCATAGACGATGCCGGTGTCGCCTTGATCCGCCGTCGAGACCAGATCGTCGAGCGACGGCATGATCGAGATGCCCCGGCGAAAGCTGCCATCGCCGCCATCGGCCACATCCAGCACCTCGCCCAGCAGATCGATTTCGGCGATCTTCAACTCCGGCCCATCGGCCCCCGGCGACGGCATGGGAATGCTCAGGCCGCTGATGATCCCATAAACCTGGGAACGCACCGTGGCGATACGCACCAGATGGCCGACCTGCACCACTCCAGCGCTCTGGCCGCCGCCGATCTCGTCACCCAGCAGGACGATAATCTGCCCCCCGGTCACCGCGACGACGCGGCCCAGCTTATGGCTTTGCCGTCCAATTTCCATCATGCCGTCCCCCTTGGGCAATAAGCCTCGGCTGTCCCCCGACCGCCCAGTAGACGCGATAGGTCGCCGGCCTTGGCCGGACGGCCATAGTAAAACCCTTGCGCCGAGACGCAACCGGCGCCACGCAGGAAGTCGGCATGCGCCACTGTTTCGACCCCTTCGGCGATCACGTCGAGTTTCAGGCTTTTGGCCAGATTGACGATGGTTCCGGCGATGATGGCGGCGTCTTCGCTGCTGGTGACATCGCGCACGAAGCTGCGGTCGATCTTGATGCGGTCCACCGGCAGGCTGCGCAGATAGCTGAGCGACGAATAGCCGGTGCCGAAATCGTCGATGGCCAAGCCGACGCCTTGGTTGCGCAACTGCGACAGCGTCGAGCCGGCATTGCGCATGTCGTTCATCAAGCCGGTTTCGGTGACTTCAAGCTCCAGCCGCGACGCTGCCAACCCGGTGGCGGCCAGCACCGCGGCGACATCGCGCGGCACATCGCCGGTCTTGAACTGATTGACCGAGACATTGACCGCCATGGTCAGCGGCGGCATCCCTTCGGCATCCCAGCGCATCGCTTGGCGGCAGGCTTCGCCCAACACCCACGAGCCGATTTCGTTGATCAGGCCGCAGCGCTCGGCCATCGGGATGAAATCGTCCGGGCCGATGTCGCCGCGTTCGGGATGGTGCCAGCGCAGCAGCGCCTCGACCCCGGTGACCAATCCGCTGACGACCGACACTTGCGGCTGGTAGACCAGCGACAACTGCCCGCCGGGCAAGGCGTCGCGCAAGGCCTGTTCCAGGAAGGCGCGGCGGTGCACCTCGTCGTCAAGCACGGCATCGAAGAAATGAAAGGCGTTGCGTTCCTGCTTCGAGCTGTACATGGCCAAGTCGGCATTGCGCTGCAACAGTTGGGCATCCTCGCCGTCATCGGGGAACAGGGTGACGCCGATCGAGCCGCCGGTGAAGATCTGCCGCTTGGCCAACTCCATCGGCCGGGCGAGCACGGCAATCAGCCGCTGCGCCAGCATGCGGGCCGGATGGGCATCCCGCAGTCCGGTTTGCAGGATGGCAAATTCATCGCCGCCCAGCCGCGCCACCATGTCTTCCTCGCGCAGGCAGCCGGACAAACGCCGCGCCACCTCCAACAGCAATTCATCGCCGACCGCATGGCCCAAGGTGTCGTTGACGTCCTTGAAATGGTCCAAGTCAAGATACATCAATGCCAGCTTGGTGCCGTTGCGCCGCGCCAGATGCATTTCTCGGTTCAGCCGTTCGGCGAACAGCGAACGATTGGGCAGGTCTGTCAGCGGATCATGATTGGCCAGATGCTCCAGCCGAGCCTGCGCCAGCTGGCGGCATTCCATTTCCTGAAGCAGGCTCAAATTGGTCTCTTCGGTGTCGCGCAGGGCCCGTTCGGCGCGCTGGGTCTGACGCTCGGCCTCGTAGCGGGCGGCCATCAGACCGGCTTCCGCCGACCGCCGCGCTCCCAACACCCCCAATTGGGCCCCATAGCGCATCAGCAGGCTTGCCCCTTTGACGTCACGTTGCCGCATTGCGATCATCGTGTTCTCTCTCAGGTTGGGCTCCACCCATTCGGAGAATAAGCGCTTCTCCGTTCGGCCAGCAGGGGCCCCAGGTCGTTTCACTGGGCGAATAACGCCATATCCGGGGGGTGTGTCCACACGCTTTCAACCCATTATGGCGGAATAATAACAACCTACAGGTCGAAGTGCAGGCAACCCCTTACATCCTCTGGCCTAGGCGGCAGAAAAGATGCGTGGACGCAGCCCTTTTGTCGATCTTGTCCGAGACTGCGGCCAGGACCACTTCCGCGCGCCCGGCAAAGCAGTGGAAAGCGTCCGCACTGCGTTTCCCGACTTGACGGCGCGCAAGGATGGCGCACCATCCTTGTCTGAGACATCCGAATGTCTTGAACAACGACGAAGGAACTGCGCCATGACCTCCTTTACCTTCCCCAAAGACTTCCTGTGGGGCGCGTCCTCGTCGTCGTATCAGATCGAGGGCGCTTTGGATGTTGACGGGCGTGGCCCCTGTGTCTGGGACACCTTCGCCGCCGCCGGAAAAATCCAGGATGGCAGCACCGCCGCCATCGCCTGCGACCATTTCAACCGCTGGCCGGAAGACGTCGCCCTGATGAAGCAGGCCGGCTTCAACGCCTACCGCTTTTCTCTGGCTTGGCCGCGCATCATTCCGGCGGGCAGCGGCGCGATCAACGCCAAGGGGCTGGATTTCTACGACCGTTTGGTCGATGGCATCCTGGAAGCCGGCATCCGCCCCATGGCCTGTCTGTACCACTGGGACTTGCCGCAACCGTTGGAGGACGCCGGCGGTTGGCAGGGCCGCGAGATCGTCGGCCCCTTCGCCGAGTTCGCCCGCGTTGCCGCCCAGCGCCTGGGTGACCGCGTCAAAGACTGGATGATGCTGAACGAGCCCAATGTGGTGGCCATCTTCGGCTATGGCCTGGGCGACCATGCCCCCGGCCACCATCTGGGCGAGATGGGCATGCTGAAGGCTCTGCACCACCAGAACCTGGCCCAAGGCGCCGCCTTGCGGGCGCTGGCCGCCGAGCACAGCGACTTCACTCTGGGCACCGTCATCAACCTTC
>DATGZW010000247.1:0-4099 GCA_035297005.1 Patescibacteria group bacterium | reverse complement strand
CACCCGCTGCACGCCGCCGCGATCCACCGCGCCGCTTGGGGCGCGCAGCAGTTCCAGCCGCACCCGCAAATCGGAATCGCGCTGCCCGCGCAGGATATCGCGCTCGGACAACAGCGCGGCGACGTCGCAGGCCAGGGCTCCCAGCCCCAGCGCCTTGCCCTTCAGCACCGAATGGGCCAAGCGCGGATGCAGCGGCAGGCGGCCCATCTCGCGGCCATGCGCGGTGATGCGCCCGGCAGCGTCCAACGCGCCCAAGCGCTGCAAAAGATCGGTGGCTTGGGCATAGGACGCGGGCGGCGGAGCCTCCAGCCAGGCCATGGTCGCCGGATCGGCAACGCCCCAGCGGGCCAGCTCCAAAGCCAGCGGAGCCAGATCGGCTTCGGTGATTTCGGGCGCGGTGAAGGCGGCGAACCCGCGATGCGCCGCTTCCGTCCACAGCCGGTAGCACACCCCCGGAGCCAAGCGCCCGGCGCGTCCCCGCCGCTGCTCAGAGGACGCCTTGGACACCGGCACCGTCATCAGCCGGGTCATGCCGCCATTGGGATCGAAGCGGGGAACCCGCATCAACCCGCCATCGACGACCACGCGCACGCCTTCGATGGTCAAGCTGGTCTCGGCGATCGAGGTTGCCAGCACCACCTTGCGTACCCCCGGCAGCGGGCGCAGCGCCGCGTCCTGCGCCTCCGCCGGCAGATCGCCATACAACGGAGCCACCGTCACGCCCAGGCGGCGGCCTTCCAACTGGCTTTGCACGCGGCGGATCTCTCCCTGACCGGGCAGGAACACCAGCACGTCGCCGTCAGGCTCGTCGTCAAGGGCGCCGGCGATGACGGCGGTCACGGCATCCTCGAAGCGCCCGGTGACAGGCTTGTCCAGCCAGCGGACATCGACGGGAAAGGCGCGGCCCTGGCTGGTCACCATCGGCGCATCGCCCATCAGCCGGGCCACCGGCTCGCCGTCCAGGGTCGCCGACATCACCAGCAGGCGCAGATCGTCGCGCAGACCTGCCTGCGCCTCCAGACACAGCGCCAGCCCCAGATCGGCATTCAGGCTGCGTTCGTGGAATTCGTCGAAGATCACCACGCCGATCCCGTCCAGGCCGGGATCGTCCTGGATCATGCGGGTCAGGATGCCTTCGGTGACCACCTCGATGCGGGTGTCGCGGCTCACCTTGCTGTCCAGGCGCACCCGATAGCCGACGGTCTGGCCGACGCCTTGACCCAGCATCGCCGCCATGCGCGCGGCGGCGGCGCGGGCGGCCAGACGGCGGGGTTCCAGCATGACGATCTTGCGCCCGCCCAGCCACGGCTGGCCGAGCAAAGCCAGTGGCACGCGGGTGGTCTTGCCAGCGCCGGGCGGTGCTTGCAAGACCGCGTTCAGCCCGCTCGCCAGGGCCGCCAGCAGCTCCGGCAGGGCCGGTTCGATGGGCAGGCCGGGATCGCTCACGGCTCGGCGTAAGTCGCCTGGCAATTGGGAGTTTCCCACACCGTGATATTCAGCAGCCGCGCCAAACCGCCGCTGCGCACCGTCACCACCGGGCGCAGCCGGCGGAACCAGTGGCGCGACAACTGCTCAGCGGTGGGATTGACGTCCAGCACATAGAGCTTGGTGCCCAGGCGGGTGTCGGTGGTCAGGCAATAGCCCTGGCGCTTGACTGAAGAGCGGATCGGTACGATCCAGTCCTGTGGATCGACGCCATCGGGGCGGAACATCGCCAACAGCTCATGGTCCTCGATAGAAGCCAGGAAGCCGTGGTCGCAAGGGGTGTCGATCTCGGCCATCATCTCATCCTTGAGAAAGCCGAAATCCAGCACCATGTCCGATTGCTCGCCCACGCTTTGCAGGTGGTCAGAGACGCAAGTCGCCTCGATGGTATAGCGGTGGCCGTGCAGATGGCGGCATTTCGAGCCATGCGTCATGACCCGATGTCCGGCGTCGATGCCGATTTGCCGCGTAACCGTAAATGAATTCATGTCGGATATATCGTCCCTAGCGCAGGCCTACGACCTTATGCATTTGCAGACCCAAGCGCCACTGCGGATTTGCCAGGCAATAATCGATGGCGGCCAGGGTGTTGGCGGTCAGGTTGTCGCCATCCATCGGCTGCAGGAAGAAATGGCGGAACCCCAGGCTGGCATAGCGGTCCGGCATGGCGCCGGGCTGGGGATAGACCAGCTTCAATTCGTCGCCGGAACTCAGCGCCATCGAGGCCCCGGCCTTGGGGCTGACACACAGCCAATCGACGCCGCGCGGGCGCGCCTGGGTGCCGTTGGTTTCCACCGCGACTTCGAAGCCCTGGGCGTGAAGGGCCGAGCACAGCGCCTCGTCCAATTGCAACAGCGGCTCGCCGCCGGTGCAAACGACCAGAGGACGCCCACCCTTCCCACGCGGCCACTGCGCCGCCACCACCGCCGCCAGTTCCTCGGCGGTGGCGAAGCGGCCGGCATCGGCGCCGACGAAATCGGTGTCGCAGAACTTGCAGACGGCTTGCTCGCGGTCGACCTCGCGGCCCGACCACAGATTGCAGCCGGCGAAGCGGCAGAACACCGCCGCGCGCCCGGCCTGAGCCCCCTCGCCCTGAAGCGTGTAGAAGATTTCCTTGACCGAATAGCTCATGCGCCGTGCCCAAAGATCACTTGGAAAACCAAACGCGGACCTAAGACCAACGGCCCGCCTCCGTCAATCGGAAAGCTGTCACAACATGGTCACTTGCTTGTCTTCCCCCAGCGATTTACCCCCGACCTAGGATCGGGCTGGAAGGAAACATCATCTTGCGCATCGCCATCGTGACCGACGCTTGGCACCCTCAGCCCAACGGGGTTGTGCGGGTGCTGTCCAGCCTCTACGACCGCCTGATCAAGGGCGGCCACGAGGTCATGGTGGTCTCGCCCGATCAGTTCAAAACCATCCCCTGTCCCAGCTATGCCGAGATCCCGCTGGCCATCGGCGCCGGGCCGGGCGTGTCGGAAAAGCTCGACGCTTTTGGCCCCGACGCCATCCACATCGCCACCGAAGGCCCCTTGGGCTGGGCGGCGCGGCGGCATTGTCTGCGCCGGGGCTATCCCTTCACCACCGCCTATCACACCAAATTCCCCGAATACATCCACGCCCGCACCCGCCTGCCGCTGAACTGGCTGTACGCCTTCGTCCGCCGCTTCCACGCGCCGTCATCGGCGGTGATGGTGCCGTCGAACTCGGTGCATGACGAGTTGAAGGCGCGCAACTTCACCAATCTGCGGCCCTGGGCGCATGGCGTCGATACCGCCGTGTTCCGCCCGCAAGGCAAACAGGCCTTCGACTTCCCCCGCCCGATCTATCTGTATGTGGGGCGCGTGACGGTGGACAAGAACCTGCCGGCCTTCCTTGATTTGCCACTGGAGGGCACCAAGGTGGTGGTTGGCTCCGGCCCGCAGCGCGACGCTTTGATCAAGCGCTACCCCGACGCCAAATTCATCATCGCCAATGGCGACCAGCAACTGTCCAGCTACTTCTCGGCGGGCGACGCCTTCGTCTTCCCCAGCCGCACCGACACCTTCGGTCTGGTCATGCTGGAGGCCATGGCCTCGGGCGTTCCTGTCGCCGCCTTCCCGGTCGCCGGCCCGCGCGACGTGCTGGCCAAGGCGCATCCCGACCAGTTGCCCGGCATCCTCGATGAGGATCTGGGCCGCGCCGCGAAAAAGGCTTTAACCCTTAACCCCACCCACGCCCGCGCCTATGCCGAGCGGTTTTCCTGGGGGGTGGTGGTGTCGGAGTTCCTGGAGTTCCTGGCGCCAATCAAGGTGTAGGCCCTTGCGCAAGATCACCCCGAATGGCGAACAGTGTGCAGGAAGCCACTCACCTCGTTATTCAGATGCTCGGCTTCGTGCGTCAGATCTTCCGAGACCACCTGGACGTTGTCGGCGACCCGGCCAATGTTGTCGGTCAGGCCGTGCAGGCGGGCGATCATCGTCGAGACTTCTTGCGTTCCGGCGGCAGCGTGCTGGACGTTGCGGGTGATTTCCTGGGTGGCGGCGTGCTGCTGCTCGACCGCCGCGGCGACCGCCGCCGAGGCATGGCTGATTTCATTGATGGTCGCGGCAATGCCTGAAATGGCCTCGAC
>DATGZW010000246.1:0-2171 GCA_035297005.1 Patescibacteria group bacterium | reverse complement strand
ACGAGTTCTCGGCCTTTGCCCGCATGCCGGCCCCGGTGGTGCGCGACGAAGACTTACTCGATGTTGTGCGTCAAACGGTATTCCTGGCCCGCAACGGATATCCCGATGTCACCGTCGAGGCTGATCTGCCTAACCAACCGCTCAAGATCCCCTGCGATGTGCGTCAGGTCGGGCAGGCGTTGACCAATCTGGTGAAGAATGCCGTCGAAGCGGTGCAGGGGCGCGAGGACGGCGATCTGCCGCGTGGTCTGGTGCAGGTGTCGCTCAGCCGTCACCAGGGTACCGTCACCATCGCCGTGACCGACAACGGCAAGGGCTTGCCGGAGGAGCAGCGCGACCGTCTGACCGAGCCCTATGTGACGACGCGGGTCAAAGGCACCGGATTGGGCCTTGCCATCGTTAAGAAAATCATGGAAGACCATGGCGGCGAGCTGGTGCTGGAAGATCTGAACGGCGCTGGTGCGCGGGTCAGTTTGGTCTTCCGCAGCCCGCCCAACTCCGGCGGGTCCGGAACGACGGAAACGGTGAGCACACATGGCGCATGATATCCTCATCGTTGACGACGAAGCCGACATCCGCATGCTGGTGAGCGGGTTGCTGGAGGACGAGGGGTACCAGACGCGTGAGGCTGGCGACAGCGACACGGCGCTAGAGGCCATTCGCAACCGCCGGCCTAATCTGGTGCTGCTGGACATCTGGCTGCAAGGCAGCAAGCTGGACGGCCTGGGCATTCTAGCCGAGATCAAGCGCGATCACCCGCTGGTGCCGGTGGTCATGATGAGCGGACACGGCAATATTGAAACCGCCGTCACAGCCATCAAGCATGGCGCTTATGAATTCATCGAAAAGCCGTTCCAGTCCGACCGCCTGTTGCTGGCCGTCGAACGGGCCATCGAATCCGCCCGCCTGCGCCGCGAGATCGAGGATCTGAAGGCACGGGCCGGCGGTGAGCAGGAACTGCTGGGGATTTCCCCGGCCATCGGCCAATTGCGCCAAGCCATCGAGCGAGTAGCCCCGACAGGCTCGCGGGTGCTGTTGACCGGTCCGGCCGGCGTCGGCAAGGAAGTCGTGGCGCGCATGCTGCACAAGCTGTCCAAGCGCGCCGATGGGCCGTTCGTGGTGGTCAATTGCGCCGCAATGCACCCGGAGCGCATGGAAACCGAACTGTTCGGCATCGAATCCGCCATTGACGGCGAATTGAAGATCGGCACCTTCGAACAGGCGCATGGCGGTTCCATGGTGCTGGACGAAGTGGCCGACATGCCGCTGGAGACCCAAGGCAAGATCGTCCGCGTGTTGCAGGAACAGACCTTCGAACGGGTCGGCGGCAGTAAGCGCGTCGAGGTCGATGTGCGCGTCATGGCCACCACCAACCGCGACCTGCAATCGGAAATCGCCGCCGGCCGCTTCCGCGAGGATCTTTTCTATCGCCTGAACGTGGTGCCGCTACGCCTGCCAGCCTTGCGCGACCGGCGTGAGGACATTCCGGTGCTGGCCAAGCATTTCATGGTGCGCGCGGCGCAGAATGCCGGCTTGCCGGTGCGGCCCTTGGGCGAGGATGCCATCGCCGCGTTGCAATCCTATGAATGGCCGGGCAATGTCCGCCAATTGCGCAATGTCATGGATTGGCTGCTGATCATGGCACCGGGCGACGCCCGCGATCCGATCCGCGCCGACATGCTGCCGCCGGAAATCGGGGCCATTACTCCCGATGTCCTGCGCTGGGAAAAGTCGAGTGAAATCATGACTCTGCCGCTGCGGGAGGCGAGGGAGGTGTTCGAGCGCGAATATCTGCTGGCCCAAGTAACCCGTTTCGGTGGCAATATCTCGCGGACGGCGGCCTTCGTTGGCATGGAGCGTTCCGCCCTGCATCGCAAACTCAAATCGCTGGGCGTCAACACCGACGACAAGCCGCGTGCCTAACAACCGGGGACTCAAATGAAAGTCATCGTCTGCGGAGCCGGTCAGGTTGGCTTCAATATCGCCCGCTACCTGTCGTGCGAAAACAACGACGTCACCGTCATCGACTCGCGTCCCGACTTGATCCGCAAGATCAGCGACACGCTTGATGTGCAGTATGTCCACGGCTTCGCCTCGCATCCGGCGGTGCTGGAGCAGGCGGGGGCCGCCGATGCCGACATGATCATCGCCGTCACCCATGCCGACGAAGT
>DATGZW010000245.1:0-2989 GCA_035297005.1 Patescibacteria group bacterium | reverse complement strand
GCATGCTGGCGGGTGGGGAAGACCCGCTGTACATCGCGCGCCGCCTGACCCGCTTCGCCGTCGAGGATATCGGACTGGCCGACCCGCAAGCGGTGCAGCAGGCGCTGGCCGCCTGGGACGTCTATGAGCGTCTGGGCAGTCCGGAGGGCGAGTTGGCCCTGGCGCAACTGGTCATCTATCTGGGCACGGCACCGAAATCCAATGCCGCCTATCTGGCCTTCAAGGCGGCGATGAAATCGGCGGGCGAGACGGGTTCGCTGATGCCGCCGATGCATATCCTCAACGCGCCGACCAAGATGATGAAAAACCTTGGCTACGGCTCGGGCTATGTCTACGACCACGACACCGAGGCCGGCTTTTCCGGGCAGAACTACTTCCCCGACGGCATGCCCCGCCGCCGCTTCTACGAACCGCGGGAACGCGGGTTCGAGCGGGATATCAAGAAGCGGCTGGAGTACTGGGACAAGCTGCGAAGGGGGAAGGGAGAATAGGGGGCGTCGCCCATTCCCCGCTTCCGTCCCACTCAGCCGTGGCGGATTCCGCCGAGGAAACCGCCGACTTCGGTGCGCAAATGTTCGGCGTTGTCGGCCAGACCGTACATCGCCGCTGTCACGTCCTTGGCCGTGGTCAGCCGGCCCTGGGCCGCGCCCACCAACTGGGACAACTGGGTCGCCAGTTGCTGCGTGCCGTCGGCGGCCTGTTGAACGTTGCGGGAAATCTCCAGGGTGGCGGCGCTCTGCTCTTCCACCGCCGAGGCAATGCCGGTCGAGATGTTGCGCACCTGATCGATCACGCCGCCGATACCGCCGATGGCGGCCACGGCGCCCCTGGTTTCTTGCTGTACGGCGGAAATCTGCGCGCTGATTTCCTCGGTGGCCTTGGCGGTCTGGGTGGCTAGGTGCTTGACCTCGCCTGCGACCACGGCGAAGCCCTTGCCGGCTTCTCCCGCCCGCGCCGCTTCGATGGTGGCATTGAGCGCCAGCAGGTTGGTTTGGGCGGCGACATCGTTGATGAGTTTCACCACCTCGCCAATCCGCTCGGTGGTTTTCGCCAGCCCCAAAACCAACTCGTTGGCCCGCGCCGTTTCCCTGGACGCCTGCACCGAAATATCCGCCGCTTCGGCGACCTGACGGCTGATTTCGGTGATCGAGGCGGTCAGTTCCTCGGCCGCGACGGCGACGGTCTGAACATTGGCGGTCGCCTGCTCGGCGGTGCTGGCCATCTCGCCCAGTTGCGACGCTCCCGACACCGACTGATTGACCATGGCTTCGCCGACGCTGCGCATCTTGACCGCCGAGGTCGAAACCTCGTTGACCATGCCCATGACATTGGCCTCGAACCGGTTGGCCATGTCGTTGAGGGTAAACTGGCGATCGGTCAGGGTTTTGGCGACATCGTCCTCGTGCTGTTGGCGCAGGTCGCTGGCCGCTTTGGCTTCCTGGCGCAGCAACTGCACCGCTTCGGCCAAGGCGCCGATTTCGTCGGCGCGGTCCAGCGCCGGAACGTCGACCTGATAATCCCCGGCGATGATCTGCTTGGTGGCGGAGACCAAAGCCTTGAGCGGGGCGGAGATGGAGCGCGACAGGACGAAGGCCGCCCCCGCGAGCCCCAGCAAGATGACCGTGCCGATGCCAAAGAACTTCAGGATGGCGTGGAAAAATTCGCTGTCGATATCGTCGGAGTAGACGCCGGTGATGAGAAACCAGCCCCAGGGGTCATAGGGAACGACATAGGAAATCTTGGGGGCCGGCACCGTCGAGCCGGGCCTTGGGAATGAGTAGGAAAAGACGCCGCCGCCGGCATTCCCGGTGCTCTGCATTTCCCGAAGATAAAGCTTTCCGGTGCCGTCTTTTTCGTCGAGGAAATTGTGGCCGTCGCGTTCGGGCTTCGCGCCATGGACCAAGCTGGTAACCTGCTTGTCGTAGATGACGAAGTAGTTGGTTCCATCATAGTGCATCGACCGCACGGCGCTTTTGGCCATGTCCTGGGCGGTCTGCTGGTCGAACTCGCCTTTTTCCGCCCGGTCGTGATAGCCCTTGACCACGCCGCGCGCGGATTCCACCAGAACGCGGGTTTGCGCGATCTTGGCGTCAATCATGCCCTGTCGGAGGAAAAATGCGGCCAGAACGGCAAAAATGGCTAACCCGATGGCGCTCAACACAATGAGCCCACTCAGGCGAAGCATTATGGATTTAATTTTCATCTGAATTCCCCCCTGTCCGTGACATACAATATCACTCGCCATCTATATGCGGAAGGTCGTAAGACCTCTGGTTGGGGGGGGGGCTAGTCAAACCGCATAGACGCGCTTGCTGCGCGCAGGCTTGCCTTAAGGGTGCCGTTTCTGTGTGGAAGCCGGGGCCGGAGGTCGTGTGCGATCCCCGATGGCGTGACCATTGGCAACCATCGCCACCATCACCCCCCTGTTGCAACAAACCACCGCCCGCCCTAGAGTGCGGGATGATTCCCGTATTCCCGTTCGCCCCCATCATCGGAGCTGCCCCGTGACCGCTGTCCAGACTCTCGCCGTCCTCCAGGAGGAATCGGAGATTCGCCTGGACCGTTGGTTCAAGCGCCATTTTCCCGACGTCAATCACGGCATGCTGGAAAAGCTGCTGCGCACCGGTCAGGTGAAGGTTGACGGCAAGAAGGCCAAATCCAATCAGCGCCTGGAATCCGGGCAGATGATCCGTGTGCCGCCGTTGGGTGTGGCGCCCGCCGCCGACCAGCCGTGGGAACGTCCCGCTCCGGTGATCGACGAGGCCGAGGCGCGCGCTTTGGTCGATGCCGTGCTGTACATGGATGACGATGTCATCGTCATCAACAAGCCGCCCGGTCTGGCGGTGCAGGGCGGCACCAACATGGAAAAGCATCTCGACGGGATGCTCGATGTGTTGCGCTTTGATTCGGTCGAGCGGCCGCGGCTGGTGCATCGCCTGGACAAGGACACCAGCGGTGTGCTGCTGCTGGGCCGCACGGTGGCGGCGAC
>DATGZW010000244.1:0-3431 GCA_035297005.1 Patescibacteria group bacterium | reverse complement strand
CCCGGCCATCGACGCCGACATCAACCTGCTGTCGGGCGGCGAGAAGCGCCGCGTGGCGCTGTGCCGCCTGCTGCTCAGCCATCCCGATATGCTGCTGCTCGACGAGCCGACCAACCATTTGGATGCCGAATCGGTGTCGTGGCTGGAAAAGTTCCTGGAAGATTATTCGGGCACCGTGGTCATCGTCACCCACGACCGCTACTTCCTCGACAACGTCACCGGCTGGATCCTGGAACTGGAGCGCGGCCACGGCATTCCCTACGAGGGCAACTACACCTCGTGGCTGGAGCAGAAGGAAAAGCGGCTGGCGCAGGAAAACAAGGAAGAGAGCGCCCGTCAGCGCACCATCCGCGAAGAGCTGGAATGGGTCCGCGCCTCGCCTCGCGCCCGTCAGGCCAAGAACAAGGCGCGTATCACCGCCTTCGAGAACTTGGTCGCCGAAGCCGCCGAGAAGCAGGGCACCGTTGCTCAGATCGTCATCCCGCCGGGGCCGCGCCTGGGCACCTTGGTGTTCGAGGCCGATAAGATCAGCAAGGGCTGGGGCGACCGTCTGCTCATCGACAATTTCAGCTTCCGCCTGCCGCCCGGCGGCATCGTCGGCATCATCGGCCCCAACGGCGCCGGCAAGACCACGCTGTTCCGCATGATCACCGGTCAGGATCAACCCGATTCCGGCACCTTCAAGATGGGTGAGACGGTCAAGCTCGGCTATGTCGATCAGTCGCGCGACACCCTGGCCGCCGACAAGAACGTGTGGGAAGAAATCTCGGACGGTGCCGACGAAATAGAGTTGGGCAAGCGCAAGATGCCCAGCCGCACCTATGTGGCGCAGTTCAACTTCAAGGGTTCCGATCAGCAAAAGAAGGTCGGCCAGCTCTCGGGCGGCGAGCGTAACCGCGTGCATCTGGCCAAGATGCTGAAGCAGGGCGCGAACGTCATCCTCCTTGACGAGCC
Organism: Patescibacteria group bacterium; assembly: GCA_035297005.1. Classification (GTDB taxonomy): domain Bacteria; phylum Pseudomonadota; class Alphaproteobacteria; order Rhodospirillales; family Magnetospirillaceae; genus DATGZW01. The sequence continues at coordinate 2,477 of DATGZW010000244.1, read as the reverse complement.
GACCAATGATTTGGACGTCGATACCTTGCGCGCCTTGGAAGAGTCCTTGCTGGAATTCCCTGGCTGCGCCGTGGTCATCTCGCATGATCGCTGGTTCTTGGACCGTATCGCCACCCACATCATCGCCTTTGAAGGCGACAGCCAGTGCGTCTATTTCGAAGGCAACTACGCCGACTACGAAATGGACAAGAAGCGCCGCCTGGGCCACGATGCCGACCAGCCGCACCGCATCAAGTACAAGCCGCTGGTGCGCAGCTAAGCCGCTTGCCGCTCCCACCTCCTCGCCGTCGGGCGAGGGGGTGGGAATGCAGCGGAATCGCACAACGAAAAAAGGCGCCCCGAAAGGCGCCTTTTTCTATGCTTGCCCTGTGCTTTCCCCTAAGGGTCAGCCGGCGGCTTTCAGCTGGTCGATCTTGGTCCGCATGGTGGATAGCAAGGCGTCGATCTTGCCGCCATTGCCCTGCATCGCCGCGCCGTAATCCGAACGGTGGGTGATGGCCAAGCTGACGCCCTCGACGATCAGATCGACGACACGCAGGCCTTCGGGGCCTTCGCGCAGACGCCATTGCACCGGGATCGGCGGGCCTTGGTTGCGCACGATGCGGCTGTCGATCATCCAGCCATGGTCGCCATCCCTGTTGGAGTCCAAAGCCTCCAGATGCTCGCCGCTGTAATCCCTGAACCGCTTGGCCCAGGTCAGCACGGTCATTTCCTCGAACAGGCGGACGAATTCCTGCTGCTGGTCGGGGCTGGCGATGCGCCAATAGCGGGCCAGGACGAAGCGGCCGATCTCGGGGATGTCAAAGGATGAGACGAACAGGTTGCGGAAGCGCTCGTCGCGTTCCTTTTCCGAAATCTGCTTGTCGGCCACCGTGCTGATGGCGCGCTGAGCCAGAGATTCGACGTATTGGCGGGCTTCGTCGCCGGATTCGGCGCGGGCGGTGGCGGGCAAGACGCAGGCAACGACAGCCAGACCCAGGGCCAGACCGGCCTGGAGAAATATACGACGGAGCATCATGGTCACTTCTGCTGAGCCTTCTCGCTGGGCAGGGAGGCGCTCTGGCCGGTGCTGGCTGGAGGCGGCTGATACTGGCCGGGGTTCTTCGCCGCATTGATCTCGGCGGTGCGGCGCTGGCGGTACAGGCTGCGCAGTGCCGAGTAATAGTCGAGCGAGGTGCGCTTGACGTCGTCGAGGATGTCCAGATAGGCCTCGCGCTGCGACACCGCGCTGACGCCGGTGCGGGTCCACGACAGCCACTTCATGCCGTGGTCGCTCAGATACCAATCCACCGGATCGGCGAAGTATTCGATGCCGGTGCCGATCGCGTCGCGCGGGTTGGACGGGCCAAGCAGCGGCAGCACCAGATAGGGGCCTTCGCCGACGCCCCAGACGCCGAAGGTCTGGCCGAAATCCCCCTTGTGACCGGGGATGCCCATGGGGTCGGCGACGTCCATGACGCCCAGCACGCCGAAGGTGGTGTTGATGGCGAAGCGCCCGGCGGTCATGCCGGCCTGATTGACATTGCCTTGCAGCAGGTCGTTGGCCAGATAGATCGGGGCTTTCAGGTTGTCGAGGAAATCAGCGACACGGTCGCGGCCAAACGGCGGCACGACGGCGCGATAGCCTTTGGCGACCGGGCGCAGGACGTAGGTGTCGACGCCTTCGTTGAACGAGAAGATGGCGCGGTTGGTCGGTTCCAGCGGATCGTTGAGTTGCTGAAATTCAGCCACCGATTCCGGATCGTCAGCCGGCGGGGGCGTGGCGCAGCCGGCTAGCAGCGCGGTGATCGTCACCACGCTCATTCCAAGAGCGAGCTTACCCAAAACATTCGACGGCATGGTTCGTCCCACAGAATGAGGCCTGGCAGTGGATCGTGAATTCGTGTCGGCCTGACCACAATGTGGCAAAGCTGAGATGCTTGGGTAACACAGGGCTTAACAAAAGGCCAGTGCGGTGAGTGGCGGCTAAAAGTGTGGCAGCCGGACTGTGGCGGTACGGCAACGGTGGCGGGGGCTGCTTTTTTCCCTTTATCCAGACATAAGGATATGTTTATATCTCCATGAAATTTTGATTGGGGTGCGTGTGATGGAGTATGTTCTGACGGCATTGCGGGCAGTGGCGGAGCCGACCAGGCTGCGTCTGCTGGCGCTGTGCGCGCAGGGCGAGCTGACCGTCAGCGAACTGGTCAATGTGTTGGGGCAAAGCCAGCCGCGCGTGTCGCGGCACCTTAAGTTGATGTGTGATGGCGGCTTGCTTGAACGTTTCCGCGAAGGCGCCTGGGTATTCTATCGGCTGGCCCCGCGCGGCCCCGGCGCCGAGTTGGCCCGCCGCACGCTGGATCTTATCCCCGCCGACGATCCGGTGCTGGCGCGCGACAATGCGCGTCTGGTGGTATTGAAACAGGGCCGCGCCACGGCGGCGGCGGCCTATTTTCGCGACAACGCGGCGCGCTGGGCGGAACTGCGCTCGCTGCACA
>DATGZW010000243.1:0-11726 GCA_035297005.1 Patescibacteria group bacterium | reverse complement strand
TTCATGACCTCGAAGACGCTGTCGCGCACGCTGTTCTTCTACGAACTTTACAAAAAGATCGTGAACACCCATGGCGTCATCATGGAATTCGGCGTCCGTTGGGGCCAGTCGCTGGCATTGCTGTCGGCCCTGCGCGGCATTTTCGAGCCGTTCAACCGCCACCGCAAGGTCATCGGCTTCGACACCTTCGAAGGCTTCAAGGGCATGGCCAGCGAAGACGGCGAACGCTGCAAATGCGTCGATGGCTCGTTCTCGGTGTCTGAAAACTACGAACAGTATCTGGAGCGGCTGTTGGGCCTGCACGACGCGCTCAACCCCATCTCGCATCTGAAGAAGTTCGAGCTGGTCAAAGGCGACGCCTGCGAAACCGTGCCGGCCTATCTGGCGGCTCACCCCGAGACGGTGATTTCGCTCGCTATTTTCGACTTCGACATCTACAAGCCGACCAAGGCGGCGCTGGAAGCCATCAAGCCTCACTTGATGAAGGGCAGCGTCCTGGTTTTCGATGAATTGTGCGACGACATCTTCCCCGGCGAAACCGTCGCCGTGCGCGAAGTTCTTGGCCTCAACAATCTGCGCGTCGAACGGATGCCGATGACGGCGCGCATCAGCTATGCGGTGCTCGACTGATGGATGCCACCTGCCGGCGCATTCGCGCCGAAATCCTCGACATCTCCCATACCAGCGGCCACGGGCATATTCCCACCTGCTTTTCGGTGGTGGAATGCCTGTACGCCGCCTATCAGGTGATGCGCCACGACCCCAAGCGCCTGGACTGGCCCGAGCGCGACCGCTTCGTGCTCAGCAAGGGCCATGCGGCCTTGGGCTATTACGCCGTGATGGCCGATCTCGGCTATTTCGACATTGCCGAGGTGGCTGGCTTCGGTTCGTACAACTCGCGCTTCGGCTGCCACGCCGAGCGCACCAAGCTGCCGGGCGTCGAAGCCTCGACGGGCTCGCTCGGCCACGGCATCGGCATCGCCGTCGGCATGGCCCTGGGCGAGCGCATCGCCGGCCGCCCGAGCAAGGTGTTCACCCTGATCGGCGACGGCGAGTCCAACGAGGGCACGGTGTGGGAATCGGTGATGGTCGCCAACAACCTTGGCCTCGATAACCTGACCATCATCTATGACCACAACAAATCGCAGGGGCGCTGCCTGCCGGTCGCCAATCCGGGCGAGCGCTTCCGCTCGTTCGGCTGCGAGGTGGTGCAGGTCGATGGCCACGACGTCGCCGCCCTGAAGGCGGTGTTCGCCCGCCCCGCCACCGGCGTGCGCGCCGTCATCGCCGACACGGTCAAGGGCCATGGCTGCGAGACCCTGGTCAAGAACGTCAACGAATGGCACCGGAAGTCTCCCGACGCGGAGCAACTGGCCCAGCTGCTGGAGGAACTCCATGCGCCGGCAATTTAAGGACACCACCACCGCCCTGGCCGAGGCCGACCCGCGCGTCGCCATCATCCTGGGCGACGTCAGCGTCTATATGTTCCAGGACTTCCACCGCCGCAATCCCGGCCGCTTCTACAACATGGGCATCTGCGAGAACACGCTCATCAGCGTCGCCGCCGGCATGGCCGCGACCGGGTTGCGCCCGTTCGTCCATACCATCGCGCCGTTCCTGACCGAACGCAGCCTGGAGCAGATCAAGCTGGATTGCAGCTATAACCGCTGGCCGGTCAACATCGTCACCTGCGGCGCGTCGTTCGATTATGCCTGGGACGGCGCCACCCATCATTGCTACACCGATCTTGCCATCCTGCGCCTGCTGCCGGACATGGAAGTGGTGCAGCCGGGTTCCAGCCGCGAAGTGGACGCCATCCTGCGCACTACCTATGACAGCGGCAAGCCGACCTATATGCGCCTGTCGGACCACCCGCACAGCGTCGAAACCAATCTGGAATTCGGCAAGGGCACGGTGATCCGCGACGGCGGCACGGCGGGGGTCACGGTGATGACCGCCGGGCCGATCCTACCCAACGTCATCGCCGCCTGCGAAGGCCTGGACGTCAATCTGGTGTATTTCCACACCCTGAAGCCGATCGACCGCGAACTGATCGAGCGCTTCCGCGACACCCGCATCCTGGTGGTCCACGACGCCTTCGGTTTGCAGGAAGCGATCAACGAAGTGCCGGGCCTGCGCACTTGGTATCACGGCCTGCCGGACCAGTTCTGCGCCTGGTACGGCACGGTGCACGACATCCGCGCCCGCATCGGCCTGGATGCCCCCGGCATCCGCAAGGCGGTCTCCGCCCTGCTGGACGCCGCGGCGGAATGACGCCGCCGCCGGTCTCCCTCCCGTTCTGGCAAGCCCGCCATTGTCTGGTGGCGGGAGGGACCGGCTTCGTCGGCAGGCATTGCGTCGAGGCTCTGTTGGACGCCGGCGCTCGGGTGCGGATGACCGTCCACCAGCGTCCGCCAGAGATCGCCGATAAGCAGCTGGAACTGGTGCAGGCCGATCTCACCCGCCGCGAGGACTGCCTGCGCGCCATGCAGGACATCGATGTGGTGATCCACGCCGCCGGCTCGGTGGGAGCCGCCGGGGTGGGGCCGCAGGACGCCTTGCTGGGGATCGGCGACAACCTGACCTTGACCTCCAACCTGCTATGGGCGGCATGGACGGCGGGGGTGGAACGGGCGTTGGTGTTCAGCAGCAGCACCGGCTATCCCGCCGCCGACCATCCGGTGACCGAGGACGAGTTCTGGACCGGGCCGGTGCATCCCAGCTATCACGGCTATGGCTGGATGCGCCGTTATGTGGAACGGCTGGCCGAGTTCACCGCCGAGCGTTCCGGCATGCATATCGCCATCGTCCGTCCTGGCGCGATCTATGGCCGCCACGATAAATTCGACGCCGCTTCGGGGCATGTGGTGCCCAGCCTGATCCTGCGGGCCGAAGCGCGGGAAGATCCGTTCGTGGTCTGGGGCAGCGGCGACGAGATCCGCGATTTCCTGCATGTCTCGAACTTCGTCCAGGGCTGCCTGATCGCTTTGGAACGGGGCGGCAGCTGCGATCCAATCAATATCGCCAGCGGCGAAAGCGTCAGCGTGCGCGATCTGGTCGGGCTGGTGCTGAGCGCCTGCGGCCACGATGCCGCCACGGTCGTCTTCGATCCGACCCGCCCCACCGCCATCCCCCGCCGCTTGATCGACATCGCCAAGGCGCGGCGGCTGGGCTTCACCCCTCGGATCACCCTGGCGGACGGCTTGGCCGATACCGTCAGCTGGCTTCGGAAGACCCACTGATGGCCCCGCCCCGTCTGTTGCCCTGGCGCACCCTGGACCGCCGCGAAACCTTCCGCACACCGCGTATCGCCGTGTTCTCGGAAACGGTGGAGCTGCCGGATGGCCGCGTCGTCGATGACTACGATCAGATTGAAATGCCCAGCTTCGCCGTCATGCTGGCGCAGACCGCCGATGGCCAGGTCATCTGCGAGCGGCAATACAAGCACGGACTGAAGCGCGTCAGCCTGACCTTGCCCGGCGGGCAGGTCGAAGACGGCGAAGACCCCTTGGCCGCCGCCAAACGCGAGCTGTTGGAAGAAACCGGCTATGCCTGCCCGGACTGGAGCGCCATCGGCACCTTCCGCACCCACAGCAACCAAGGCGGCGCCACCGTCCACTATTTCCACGCCACCGGAGCGGTGCAGGTTCAGCCGCCGTCGTCGGGCGATCTTGAGGAAATGCTCATCGAATTGCTGACTCCCGGCCGCTTTCTGGACGCCGTGCGCAATGACGAGTTCCAGGTGGTCGCCGACCTTGCCGCCGTGCTGATGGCGCTGCTGAAGTCGTCGTTTCGGCAGCCGCTTTAATCACACCGGCAGACGGCTCAGCATCTCCGCGAAGGCGCATTCCAGATCGCGGACGAACCGGGCAGAATCGCTGAAGCCGTGCCGCTGCATGGCGGCGCGCATGCCGCTGCGATAGGCCGCCAGCCGGTGCGGATCGCCGGCCAGCGCCGCCGCGATATCCACATAATCGGCGCGCGTGGCCGCCACCAATTCCGGGCAACCACTGGCCGTCAGCAACGAGGCTCCATACCGCGCAGCGAAGGTGTCGCCCAGCAGCGACACCACAGGCACCCCCGACATCAAGGATTCGGCGATGGTGTTGCCGCCGCAATAGGGCCAGGTGTCCAGGCTGATATCGATTTCTCCGTACATCAGCTTGATCGCCTCGCGGTCCACTCCGGCCCGCACCTCCAAGCGGTCGCCGCCGATGCCGCGTTCGGCGAATTGGCGGCGAAGGAAGCTTCGGTTGCTGGACAGGCGCAGCGCCTCGTTGCACAGAATCAGGCGTGAGTTCTCCACCCGCGTCAGCAAGTCAGCCCACAAATCGATGAGCGGCGGATTGATCTCGCCGCCCGGACCGGCGCCGAAGATGTACAGCGGCCCCTCGGCGGCAAGCTCGGTGACGCGGGCGATGTGTTTCATAGCTGAGTTCCGTTGATGTCCGAATGCCGTCCGGTGGGCGGATCAAAGTCTTCCCCATAACGCGCCACCCCCTTGGTGACGCGGATCCCGTCCAAATAGCCGCATTGCATGAACCGCTGATTGGTGCCGCCGGCATTGGCCCCCAGGCTCAACGGCGCCGAGGCGGGCCACACAACGAAGCCGGCCGGGCCGTCGGTGGAGATGCCGGTGCCGTTCAGGAACACCGTCAGCCGGTCGCCGTGACGGACCATCGCCACATGATTCCACTCCCCATAGCGGATCGCGGCGGCGCTGGGACCGGCCTGGACGTAGTCGGACGAGGGTAACACCGTGCCTCTTTGGGTGATCCAGCCATAGGCGCGGCCATCGCTGTCCAACAGCAGGTTCCAGCCGTTTTCGGCGGCCTCATAATCGCCGAAGGTGGCCAGCAGCGTCAGCCCGCCCGCATCCTCCAGACAGACGGAGCTGGGGATCCAGCACAGGCATTCGACGGTGAAGTCGCCCGCGCCGAAGTGCCACGACGCGTCAGTCGGCACGGTGACATAGGCATGGCGGTCGAAGGCGATGCCGCCCGGCGACGGCGGCGCGGCGGCGACCGCGCCGAAGACATCGATCCGGCTGCCCAGGCTGTCGGCGAACGGCACGCTGCCGGCGGGTTCGCTGCCGGCGAAGGAAAACAGCACCTGCCGCCAATGCGGATCGGCCGAGGACTCCAGCGCCGGATTGTACCCCGCCGCGCCGGAGGCAAGCCCGCGCGTGCGCTCGGCGATCAAGCGCCACCACCAATGGCGATAGGTGTCTTCAAGCTCGCCGACCAGCAGCCGCTCGTCGAACGGCGACGATTTCCGCAGGCGGCCGCGCAACGACGCCCGCATCTCCGCCAGCCGGTCGGTGTCGGCGGCAAGCGTGCAGGCGATGCGCACATAGGCGTCCTCGTCTGCCGCCGCCAAGCTGTCCAAACCAATCGACGCGAGCAGCAGGCGGGTGGTCGCCGACGCCGAGTCGCCGCCCTCGCGGCAGACCACCGGCACGCCCATCCACAGCGTCAGCAAAGAGGTGGTGCCGCCGCAATAGGGGAAGGAGTCGAGGGCGATGTCGGTCTCGGCGACCGCCTGCAGGAACTGCCGCAGCGGCTTGGTGCCGTCGATCAGCAGGCGATCCTTAGCGATGCCATGCCGCGCGAAGGCCTCATGCACCGTGCCGCGCACCGCCTCCCGCTCGCCGCCGGGGATGATCAGGGAAAGCTCCGCCTCGGGCAGCTCGGTCAAGATGCGCCCCCAGGCGCGGATCACCGGCTCGTTGACCTTGGTCATCTTGTTGAACGCGCCGAACCGCAGCCGGCCACGCCGCAGGACTGGCAGCGGCCCAACCTCGGGGGCGTCGGATGGCGGACGGAACGCCGCCGCGACGCGCAGGCGGACCAGTTCCTCGGTATGGAACGCCGCATTGCCGCCGTTCACCGGATCCGTCCCCGCATCGGTCAGACGGTAATCCATGCGCGACAGCCCGCTGGTCCCCGGATAGCCCAGCCAGGTAGCCTGGATCGGCGCCGGTTTTCGGGCAAACACGGGAAGTCCGTTGCCGGCGGTATGCCCGGCCAGATCGACCAGAATGTCAATGCCATCGCGGCGGATCAGCGTGGCGGCGGCGGCGGGCGGAAGATGGGCGAGCGGACGCCAATGATCGGCCAAGGCCATCAGGCGGCGGGTGGTCCCGTCCACGCGGTTATGCGTGTGGTAACAGAATATCTCGACTTCGTTCTTGTCGTGATGAGACAGCACCGGCTCGAAGAACAGCATGGTCGCGTGGTCGCAGAAATCGGGCGAGACATAGCCGATCCGCAACCGCCGCCGCGCCTCGGCCCGAATCGGCGGAGGCAGCGCGACGGGGGCCGCCAGCGCTTCCTGCCGCTGGCCGAACAAGACATGCTCGGCAAACACATCCGCCGGAGCCAGGGTGTCCATATAGCGCATCAACTGCAACAGGTTGCTGCCCAACATGGCGTCGTCCGGCGCGGCGGCGACGGCGGCTTTCATGCAGGTCAGCGCCTCGCCGTTGCGCCCTTGCAGCGCCAGCACCTTGCCCAGATTGCCCAGCGCGTCGCCGTAATCGGCACGCAAGGCAATGGCGTGGCGGAACGCCTGTTCGGCCCCGGACAGATCATCGCCGGCGATGCGGGCGGTTCCCAGGCCGTTCCAGGCCTCGACCATGCCGGGAGCCAGGTTCAATGCCGCCAGAAAGGTGGCCGCTGCCGCCCCAGGCTCGGTCATCGCCTGCGCCAGGGCATGGTTGCACAGAAGCGTCGCATCCTCGGGGTGACGCCGGAGCGCCGCTTGGAAGACCGCTGCCGCCGCCTCCAACCGGCCAATCCGGGTCAGCAGATTGCCAAGGGTATTGGCCGCTTCGATCGAGCAGGGGTCGGCGGCCAGAACATCGTTCAGCAGTCCGACGGCTTCGTCCACCGCGCCTTGCATCTGCAAGGCCGCCGCCAGATTGATGGAGGCCGCTTGATAACAGGGCTGCAAGGCCAGGACATGGCGGAAAGCCTCGACCGCCTCGGCGGCGTCCCCGGCGTCGAGGTGGATGTTGCCCAGGTTGAACCAGGCATCGGCATGTCCGGGCTCAAGACGGAGCAAGTGGCGCAAGGTTTCCGCCGCCTTGCCCCCCTGCCCTTGCCGGCGCAGCGCCCAGGCCAGATTGAACAGAGCGCCCAGGTGGCCGGGCTGGCGGCGCAAGGCCTCGCCGAACGCCGCCACCGCCGGTTCGACGCCACCGGCGCCAAGCCACATCACCCCCAGCTCATAAGGGATTTCAGCCTGGGCCGGACAGGCGGCCAGGGCCTTGGTCATCAGCCCGATGCCGCCCGCGGCGTCGCCTTGATGAAAGACGATCTTTCCCAACAGCCGCAGCGCCTCGCCATCGCCGGGATGACGGCGCAGCTTGGCTTCCACAATGGCGCGGGCCGCGTCGATCTCTCCATTCTGGAGATGGAACAGCGCGCGCTCCATCGGTCAGCGCCCTTGCGGCCCGACGCCCGTGGACAGGGCGCGGCGCTGGCCATAACGCTCCAGCTCGGCCAGCGCCACGGCATGCAGGGCCGGCGGCAGGCGCGGCAGCTCGATGCGGGCCGGCATGGCGTCGGGGATCGCCAGCGGCCCCAGCGCCTCCAGCACCGCTGGACCGGCGTCGAGATGAGCGGCGATGGTGGCCAGGGCGTCGTCGCGGAACATCACGGAGGGCTCGGCGGCGACCAGGGCGACCAGCCGCGCATCGTCGTAGCGGCACCCCGCTTGCGCCGCCAGCACTTGCCCCAGGCGGCGGGAATACAGGACGAACAGCTCCCAATAGCGAGCCCCGGCGGCGGGCAGCTTGTGGCACATGACGTGGTTGAACTGATTGACGCATTGCCGCGCCAGCAGATGGTACATCAGCGCCGCGCAGTCCGGGCTTGGCGAGGCGAACAGCCCGCCCGGCGTGAACATCCGTTCGATCACCTTGAAACGGCCATCCATGTGCAACTGAATATCGCTGGGGACGTTGCTGAGCTGGCCGGGATGAATGCCGTAACGGCCGAACTTGCCGGAAACGTAGTGGATTTCGGTATCCGCGCCCAGACGGCACCACATCTCGAACTCGATGGAGGTGGGTTGCCAGCCGCTGTCCATGATGCCGACCTCGACCAAGGCTTGGCGGCGGAAAAAGCTGGAGACGAAGAACGGGCAGTACTCGCCGGTCAGGTAGGGTACCAGGATGAACGGCTTGCTGATATACTCGCCGATGATCTTGCCGTTGAAGTCGATGATGTCGGCATCGCCGGTGATCGCCCCCGCCTGCGGGTGGCCGTCAAGATAGGCGACGGCACGTTCGACCGCATCCGGCAGCAGCTCCTCATCGGACAGGCAGCTGCCGATATAAGCACCCCGGCACCGTTGCAGCGCCCGATTGAAGCCCTCGGCGGGGCCGCTGTCGGGAGCCGAGACCAGATCGATGGCACCGCCGTAAGCCTGAAGGATTTCCAGCGTGCCGTCGGTCGAGGCAGCGTCCTGAACAATAATTTCGATATGCGGCCAGCTTTGCGCCAGCACGCTGTCGATGGCTCGCGCAATCGATTCCCGACGGTCCTTGCAGAACATGAAGATGGAAACGAGTGGTTGGGACATGTCGCCTCGCTATGCCTGCGGTCGGGAGAATGGGGGAGAATGAACTGACGGGCTCAGCCGCCGTCGCGCCCCGCCTGCGGGATCGGACGCCAAATCAGCAATGAATAGCCTTCATGGTACAAGCTGCCGAAGCCAAGCCGCCGCCGCAACAGGATCTCGGCCTTGCCCGCCGCCGCCAGTTGGGGAATGCGGCTGAAATAGCCGTTCAGATATTTGCGGCCGCTGTGGTAGCGGATGGCCATGTGATCCACCAGCGACGACGGATCGTACAGCTCCAGGGCCGGTTCCATGCTGACCACCAGCCCCGGCTTGCGGTCCATCAGCCAATCGACGAAGACGTCGTAACGCTCGCCGGTCTGCTCCAGGGCGCAAAAGGTCATGGCGACGTCGCCGGCTCCGCCGAAGGCGAAGTCCGGGTCGGGATTGAAGAAATCGAAGCGCCGGCCACGAAGCTTGAAGCCGTGGCGGGTGCCGATGCGGTTCATCAGATCGACCACCGACGGCGACCAGTCCAAGCCGACCAGCTCTGTTTCCGGCGACATTTGGGCCAGCGTCACCAGATTGAAGCCGCTGCCGCAACCGAACTCGCACACCCGCGACGCCCCCGCCAGATAGCGCGACAGCAGCCATTTGCGCAGGACGCGGAACCAATGGGTTTCGAAGGCGGCGACATGCGGGCGGGCGTAGTCGCCACCAATCCGCAAGACCGGCGTGGCCCCCATGAACGGCGGGTCGAGGGCCGCGAGATCCTCGCCGCTGTCGAAGTAGCGTTGCGCCACGTCCGACCAGGCGCTTTCCCAGATGGTGTGACGGGCCGGGCCGACCTGGGTGAAGCCGTCCAGGCGCTGAAGAATGCCCAGGATGACGGCGTCGCGCTCGCTTTGACTCAGCCGGTCATAGCGGAAATCGTAGGGAGCGGCCTCGGCGGCGATAAGCTCCCGCTCGCCCGCCGCCGCGCCAAAGGCGGCGATGAAATCGTCCACCGTGTACTCGGTCTGCGGCAACGCCACGGCTGTCGTCCTTTCCATGCTGCCGCTCACCGCTGGAAGCGGGCGTACCACAGCCGGGTGGTGTAGGGCACCTCGACCACCTCGCCGTCGAGCAAGGCGTCGATGGCGTCGAGGATCGCCGGAAAGGACTCGCCGGCCTGACGGGCCAGGGTGCCGTGCGAGCGCCACGCATCCATGACGGTCTGCTTGCTCATGCTGGTGGTGAAGCCGGCGGAAAAGGCGCTGACGCCTTCGAACAGCCCCGAATCGGCCAAAACGCCCGAGGGATCCTCACGCCGCAAGCCGTAATTATAGTCGGGAATGAAGCCGCGAATGGCCGCCTCGATCCGCGCCTGCAACGGATCGTCAAGATCGCGGTGGTTCCACATGCAGCAGAACCATCCGTTGGGACCGACGATACGGCGGCATTCCTGCAAGGCCGCCACTTGGTTCACGACGTTGAACGACGACCCGAAAAACACCGCGCCGACGCTCGACGCGGCCAAGCCGGTCTGTTCGCCGGTGCCGTCCCGCCAATTCACCGGCAAGCCTTGGGAATTGGCTGTGCCGAATTTGCGCATCTCGTCGTTCGGTTCAACGGCGTTGACGGCCAATCCGCGCTGAGCCAGCGGGCGCGCCAGTTTGCCGGTGCCGGCGCCCACATCGGCAACCTGATCTCCAGCGGCAAGGCCCATGGTGGCGACAATGAAATCGATCGCCGCCGGTGCGTAATCAGCCCGGTTGTCGTAATAGGCGGCCAGTGCGGAGTAATCCCATTCGGTCTTCGTCATCAGGCGTCCTAATCTGAAGTTGACATCGGGGGACATCGTCGCCATCGAGCGGATAAAACCTTGCCAAGCGACGCCGACCGCACCCGACATAAGGTTCTGCGCCAATGCCCTTTAAAGACTTACTAAGCGCCAGCGGCAGTATAGCCAACACTCGAAGGGCCGCAAGCTGCTGGCTGACCCAAGGTAATCATATTACAATACCGTCGATGATCTGGCCGCATGGGCCAGGGCCGTTGCCGCCGGATTAGCTTCCTCGATATGACGTCTCGCAAATTCGCCGTCTTGCATTCCTTTCCAGGCTTGGCCGAGCAGGAATCGGCCGAGCGCGTGGTGATCGCCGCCCGGCGCATGGGCATGACCGCCAAGATCGTCCAGACCCATGAGGACATCGCCGCCTTCGACCCGGAATTCGTCCTGTGCCTGACCCATCACGAAATCAGGCCGCCCAATTACCCCACCTACGGTATCGTCATGGCCCCGCTGTCCTGGGTGCGCGACGATGCCCAAGCCATCCGCCACATTCTGTCCTATGACGGCTATCTGACCCTGTCGGACAGCATCCGCGCCTGGCTGGAGGATCTCGCCGCCGCCATCCATCGTCCGGCGCTGGTGGAGCCGTTTTTCCCCAGCGTCTACGCCACCGAATGGGCGCCGCCCGGCACCCCGCCGGCGATGCTGGCCTATGTCGGCACCAACTGGGACGGCTGGCGCAGTTTCGAGCTGTTCCAAACCCTGAGCCGGCGGGGCGACACCCGTTTCTTCGGCCCCGCCGACCGCTGGTCGCATATTCCGGCGGCCAGCTATGGCGGGGCCATCCCGTTCGATGGCCGCAGCGTGCTGGAAACCTATGCCGCCGCCGGTATCGGACTGGGTCTCGACCGGCCCGACTTCACCCCCGACGATCTGCCCAGCAACCGCATCTTCGAAATATCCGCCGCCGGAGCCGTCGGCATGATGGCCGACATCCCGTTCATCCGCCGGCATTTTGGCGACGCCGTGCTGTCCCTGGATCACGCCGCCCCGGCTGCGGCCATCGCCTGGCAGATCGACCGCTACCTGGCCTGGATCAAAGCCAACCCCGAGGCCGCGCGCGAGAAAGCGCGGGAGGCGCACGCCATCTTCAACCGGCATTTCTCGCTGGAACGCCTGCTGCCCAACCTGCTGACGCTGCACGACCGCGCGCGCGCCTTGGGGCGGGTGGCTCCGACGGAGGACGAGCAGGCCGAGATCGCCGCCTTTTGCGACCGATGGACCGGGGCGCACAGGCCATCGGCGCGCCGGATGGAGGTGGTCCAAGCCCTTCTCGGCCCGGTCAGCGTGGCTCCGGGAACGGCGGTGTGCTGCGCCCCGTGGCCCT
>DATGZW010000242.1:0-5812 GCA_035297005.1 Patescibacteria group bacterium | reverse complement strand
TACTTGCGCAATCTGACGGGTAAGAAGCGCTCCGACAGCGCCAATCGCCAACTGGGGCTGTCTCTGGCGTTTGTCGCCGGGGCGACCAACGCTGGCGGATTCATGGCGGTCGATCAATACACCTCCCACATGAGCGGGATCGTATCGTCGATGGCGGATAACCTTGCCGTCAACAACCTTATGCTGGTTCTGGTCGGACTGGGCTCGGTCATCTCGTTCATCGGCGGCGCTGCCTATTCGGCGATTCTGATCAATTGGGGCCGGCATCACCGCACCCATAGCGCCTATGCCTATCCCCTTCTGTGGGAAGCGGGGCTGTTGCTGTGTTTCGGCTTGATGGGGGGGTATCTGGAACTGCACCAGAGCGGCTTCGTGCCGATCACCGTGGTTCTGCTGTGCTTCATCATGGGGCTGCAGAACGCGATCATCACCAAGATCTCGAACGCGGAAATCCGAACCACGCATATGACCGGCATCGTTACCGATATCGGCATCGAGATCGGCAAGATATTTTACATCAACTCATCGGAAGAGACCGGGCATTACAAGCCGGTACACGCGAACTTCAAGAAGCTCAGGCTATTGGCCGCGCTGCTGTCGTCGTTCTTCGTCGGCGGCCTTGCCGGGGCGTTGGGTTTCAAATATATCGGCTATTCATCGACATTGCCGCTGGCGGTGTTGCTGGTGTTCCTGGCGATTGTCCCGCTCGTCGATGATATGCGGACCCGCAGCCGCGTACTGACCCGCGCCCGCCTGCGCCATCGGGTTTCCGGCAGACCCCGCTCCCTCGCCTAAGCCTCCAGGCGATCCGACGTCAGCGCCCCTCCAGCGACAGCGTCAGCACTTCCGCCGCCTCGGTGCACAGTTGCGCGGCGTCGGCTTGGTTTTCGCGGCTGGCCATCTCCAGGCGTCTCAGGCAGCCCTCCAGGCGGAGGAATCCCAGATTGGCGGCGGCCCCGCGCACCGAATGGGCGAGGCGGCCAAGTTGGGCGTCGTCTCCGGCGGCCAGGGCGGCGGCCATCGCCTGCATCTGAGCCGGAGCGCTTCGGCGGAACGAGGCGAACAGGGCGCGCACGGTGTCGGCGCCCAATGAATCCTCCAATTCGGCCAAGGCTTCGGGATCCATCAACGGATCCTGCGAGACCGGCGGCGGCTCAAGGGCGGCTTCGACCGGGGCAGGAGGAGCCTGCGGGCGGGTTTCCTGCAAGCGTTCGGCCCAACGGGCGAGCAGGGCGCCCAGGCTGCGGCGGTCAATCGGCTTGGCGACGAAATCATCCATGCCGGCGGCCAGGCAATTGTCGCGGTCCGACGCCATCACATTGGCGGTCATGGCGACGATGGGGATGCGGCTGACGGCTCCCGGCAAGGCGCGGATGGCGCGGGTGGCGCTGATGCCATCCATCTTCGGCATCTGCATGTCCATCAACACCAGATCGTAGTCGCAGCATTCGACCAGGGCGACCGCTTCGGCGCCGTCATTGGCGACGTCGGCGCGATGGCCCAGCCGGGCCAGCAGGCCGACGGCGACTTGCTGGTTGATGGCGTTGTCCTCGGCCACCAGAATGCGCAGCAAGCCCCCTGTGGGCGCGACATCGAGTTGCTGCTGCGGATAGGGATCGGGCCGGGCCGGGCGCACGCGGCCAGAGGCGGTTTGCAGGCAATCGACCAGCCGGCTTTGCGGCACCGGCTTGGCGATCACCACATCAAGGCCGATGCGCAGGGCGTGCTCGCGCACCTCGGACAACTGCGCCGAGGTCGCCAGCACCAGCTTGAGCCCCGCCAGCGCCGGGTCGGCGCGCAGGATGGCGGCAAGGTCAAGGCCGCTCATGCCTGGCAATTGGTGATCCAGCAGCACCAGATCGAAGGGCCGTCCGTTGGCCATCGCCTTGCGAACGCGCAGCAATCCCTCGGCGGCGCTGTCGGCTTCCTCGATGGCGGCGCCGACGGCCATTAACTGACGGCGGAAGACATCGCGGTTCACCGCGATATCATCGACCACCAGGATATGCAGACCCTCCAGCGTGGCGGCGGGACGTTCGCTGGTGTGGTCGGGCGAATGGGCCAGATACACCTCGAACCAGAATTGGCTGCCCTTGCCTTCCTCGCTGTCGAAGCCGATGCGTCCGCCCATCAATTCGACGATGCGCTTCGAGATGGCCAACCCCAGCCCGGTACCGCCGAAGCGCCGCTGGGTCGAGGAATCGGCCTGGCTGAACATCTGGAACATGCGCGGCTTGGCCGCGTCAGAGATGCCGATGCCGGTGTCGGCGACGCAAAAGCGCAAGCGCTGGCCGCGCTCATCGCCGCCCAGGCTTTCGCATTGGATGCTGACGCTGCCATGCTCGGTGAACTTGATGGCGTTGCCGGCCAGATTGAGCACCACTTGCCGTAACCGTCCGGCGTCGCCGACAAAGTGGCCGTTGGCTTCGGGGGCGATGAAGCAGGTCAGGTCAAGATCGTGCGCCTTGACGCGCGGCGACAGGATATCGACGACGCCTTCGATCAAGGTCGAGACGTCGAAGGCGTTGTCCTCGAACTCGATCTTGCCGGCTTCCATCTTCGAGATATCGAGGATGTCGTTGATCACCGCCAGTAGGGCTTCCGCCGAGATGCGCACGGTGTTGGCGAAGTGGCGCTGTTCCTCGTTCAGGGGAGTGTCGAGCAACAGCCCGGTCATGCCGATGACGCCGTTCATCGGCGTGCGGATCTCGTGGCTCATGGTGGTCAGGAATTCGGACTTGGCGCGGTTGGCCGCTTCGGCCTGTTCCTTGGCCTGACGCAGCGCCATTTCCAGTTCGAATGCGTCGGTGATGTCGGTGTGAATGCCGACCACGCCGCCGTCGGGGGTCGGGTATTCGGTCGAGCGCACCCAATGGCCGTTGGCCATTTCTTGCAGAAAGGGCTGGCCGTTGGCGTTGCGGTGATGGTCCAACCGTTGGTCCAGCCAGCGCGGCAGAGCATCGCCGCTGGCGGCATAGGCGCCCAAGGGCGCGCCGCCGCGCAGGATGTCCTCGAAGCGGGTGCCGGGTTGGGCCAATTCGCGGTTCTGCGGGAACAGTGCGCCATAACGATCGTTGCAGACCAACAGGCGGTCGTCGGCGTCGAACAGCACGAAGCCTTCTGAAATGCTGGAAATGGCGGTCAGCAACTGGGCTTCCAGGGCGCTCAAACGTTCGCGGGCGGCGATTTGCTCGGTAACGTCGCTGGCGCTGCCGCGATAGCCGATGAACACGCCGTTGTCGTCGAGCACCGGCTTACCGCTGACACTGAAGCTGCGGCGGCGGCCATCGGTAAGCACGGTGGCATAGGTGAAGTCGCGGAAGGCCACATGTGATTCGAGGGTGGCGCGATGCTCGGCGATGGCGTCTTCGCGCACGCCGCCAGTGGCCATCAAATCGAGACGGGACCGCCCGATTACCCCCTGGTCGAGCAACAGATCAAGGGTCGGGGAAAAGCCGGTGAAGTTGGTAAAGCGATGCTGGGCGTCGGTTTCCCAGAACCAGTCCGAGGTCGATTGAGCGAAGTCGCGGAACAATTGCTCGGAGTGCTTCAACTGCTCCTGTGCCCGCTTGCGCTCGCTGATGTCGCGGACGATGCCGATGTACAGCGAGGTGTCCGAGGCGATCAAATCGCCGACCGCCAATTCGATGGGGAATTGCTGGCCGTTTTTGCGCAGCGCCACTTCCTCGCGCCCGCGCCCGATCATGCGCGATTCGCCGGTACGGTTGTAGCGGTCGAGATGGCCGGAATGAGTGGCGACGTCCTTCGGCGCCATCAACACTTCGATGCTTTGGCCGCGCAGTTCCTCTTGCTCATAGCCGAAGATGGTGAGCAAGGCGCGGTTGGTGTCGAGGATGCGCCCGCGCCGGTCGGCGATCACCACGCCTTCGCCGACGGTGTCGAGAATCGCCTTGAGGTGACGCTCGGCACCGTCCTTGATCTTGCGGTTGACCTCGCGCAGTTCTTCTTCCATCAAACTGGCGGCCAGCCGGGTCATACGCTGCTCGCGATCCCGCTCCTGATAGGTCCGGTCGACCTGTTCAAGCAAAGCCTCCAAGTTCACCGGCCCTTCGGCGGCGTCCTTGGTGGCCTTGCGAAGCTGGCGTTCGAGCAGCTTATGCATCATGCCTCGCCGATCGTCGTGACCGTCATCGTCTGGTTGTGCAACTCGCAACGCCCGGTGAAGCCGTGCGGGGCGATCTCGCCATAAGAGTAGAAACCGGCGATGGCGGCGTTGGGGCCGAGGGCTTCGGCCACCGCTTCGACCTCATCGCAGGTGCTTTGACCCAGCAGCAGCTTGCGCCCGATGCAGCTGACCAGCAGGGCCAAGGTGGTCCCGCTGTTGGCGGATGCGACGGCGGCGGCGGTACCGGCCCGGCCGGCGCCGTCCATCAGCTCTTCGAAATTGCCGCGCATCAATTGGGCGACATAGCCGGTGGGGATGTCGCCGGCGAAGATCATCGCCTTGGCGTCTTCATCGACGCCGACAATGGTGCGCACCACGGCGCTTTTTTCGTCCCGCGGCGGGCGCACGGTCAACGGGAAGAACAGGGCGCTGCTGGGCAGGTTGGCGGCTTCCTCGCCCAGATAACGCTTGTACAGATCCAGCGCAGGTTCGCCGTCCAACTCATAAAGGATGTTGGCCGAGGATTTGGTGATGGCGCGTTCCGGGCCGAAACGCTCCCAGCCGCCAACGCTGCCGCAACCGATGGTCAGGCGCTCGCCATAGAATCCGACCGCCGCCACCACGCCGGATTCGGCGGGGCCGTCGAGGCCGACCAAAGTGCGTTGGAAACGCGCGCCGTCGCCGGCCAGACCGCCCGTCAGCGCCACGCTTTCGGGAAGCACGGTGCGCAGGCCGGGAATCAGCGTGCTGCCGTTGGTCAGCATGCCATCGGCGAGGACGAAGACGCTGCGCAGGCCTTCGAGTGGCAGACCGTGCGCCAGTTGCTCACCGACCGCATGCGACTGCTCGGGACCGCTGATGCGCGCCTGCACCACTTGGACCGTGCCATGCTCCAGATGCACGGCGACGGCGGCGACGGTTTCGTCGTCCACCTCGATGCCAAGAATTTCGCCGCCGGTGGTGCCGCCCAGGATATGCGCCGCCGGGTACAGGGCTTTCAGCGCCTGTTCCGGGCACGCTTCGGCGGTGACGTTGCTGGCGGCGAAGTAGAGAACCAGCTGCACGCTATCGGCGGCGTCGAGCGGAGCGCCGCTCCAACCTTCGGTGGCGGTCCAGTGATGTTGGGCTATGCGCATCGGTGCTCTCCCTAGGGCGGTGTTTGTGTGGTCTCCGCCTTATTCGTCGGTTGAGGCGGTGGCCAAGGCGTCCGCCAACCAGGCTTCGGTGGCGGCGGCGGCTTGGCGCATGGCGGCGAGATGGGTCCGCCAGCCGCCGTCCTCGGGCGTCTGGCAACCGAGTTCGATGGCTTCCAGAACGGCGGGCAGGGCGGTGAAGCCCAGATTCCGTGCCGCCCCGCGCAAGCCATGCGCGGTGGTGCGGGCGGTGGCGGCGTCATCGGCTTGAACGGCGGCCTCGATGGCCGCCAGCTTGCTTCCAATCTGCGCGCCCAGGGTTCCCAGCAGCCGATGGAAATGGACCGGCCCCAAGGCGTCCAGCAGCTCTGCCTGAGCTGCTGCATCGACAGGCGAGGACGCGGCGGGTGACTCTGGTTCCACGTCGAGCGGCGGCGCGGCGGTTTCCCGCGCCGCATGGCCCAGCCGTTCGGCCCAACGGCCCAGCAGGGCGGCCAGCTTGCGGCGGTTGACCGGCTTGGACAGATAATCATCCATGCCGGCGGCCAGACAG
>DATGZW010000241.1:0-4594 GCA_035297005.1 Patescibacteria group bacterium | reverse complement strand
TGGCGGCGGGGGTGTAGTGGTGGATGCAATAGTCATGGTCGAGGAACAGGGTGGCGACGTCGGTGCAGGCCAGCAGATTGGCCATGTCGTCATTGGCCTTGGCCAACTCATCGACCTTCATGCCCAGCTGGGTATTGACCGAGGTCAGCTCCTCGTTGATCGACTGGATTTCCTCCTTCGAGGTCTCCAACTCTTCATTGGTGGCCTGAAGCTCCTCGTTGGTCGAAAGAACCTCTTCATTCGAGGTGCGCAGCTCTTCGTTCGAGGTGACCAGCGCCTCGATATTGGCTTGCAGCTCGCCGCGAGCTTCCTCCAGTTCCAGCTCCAGTTCGCGGATGATCGCCTCGTCGTCGTCCGATGTCGGCTCGACATCGCGCGCCGACATCGCCGGGCCGCAATCCTCGAACACCAGCATGGCCAGCGGACCATCGCTGCCGGCGGTGCCGATCCGCTTGGCCGAGATGCGCACCACGCTGGCGGTGGATCCGCGCAAGGTCGCCCGCGAACTGATGGGGCGGCTGCCCGCCGCCTCCCATACCTTGTCGAACAGCCGTCGCACCGCGCGGCGCAGGCCGGAACGGACCATCGCCGCCAGACTGTGATCGGCGGGACCGGCGGGCAGCGCCAGGAAGCGGTCGATGGGACCGGAATAATGGACGATGCGCCCGGCCCTATCGACGGCAACCACCGCCGGCGCGAAGTCGGTGGCCAGCGCCTCGCGGATGCGCTGGCCGACGGATCCGCTCAGCCTTGCTTCCCGCGGGTTGACGCGCGGCGTGTCCTGCGGCCACGACGCCTCATGCGGCGGATTGAGACGCACCGGCAGCTTCACCGGCAGTTTGCGGAACACCCGCCATTTCTTCGACACCGTCTCGAAGCCGTAGTCGAAGCGGCCGACCGTCTCGGACGGGCCGAGCACCAGCAAGCCGCCTGGATCAAGGGCGTAGTGGAACAGTGGCAGGATCGACGCTTGGCGCACGGTATCCAGATAGATCAGCACATTGCGGCACGACACCACATCGAGATGCGAGAACGGCGGATCGCTGAGAAGATTGTGGATGGAGAACACCACGCAGTCGCGCAGCCGTTTGCCGACGCGGTAGCCGTCCGGTTCGCATTCGAAGAAGTGAGACAACCGCTCGGATGAAACGCCCTGCAACATATGCGGCTCGTAAACGCCGGCACGGGCGAAGTCGAGGGCAGCGCTGTCGATGTCGGTGGCGAAGACCTTGACCTCGCAATGCAAGTCCAAGCTCTCGGCCTGTTCCAGCAGTAGGATCGCCAGCGAATAGGCTTCCTCGCCGGTCGAACACCCGGCCACCCAGGCGCGGAGACGGTCGCTGGGGCCGCGCGCCTTTAGCGTCTCGGGCAGGGCTTGCTCGCCGAGCAGGGTGAACAGCTCGGCATCGCGGAAGAATTCTGTCACGCCAATGACCATGAAATCGGCCAAGGCGGCGGCCTCGGCGGCGTCGCTTTCAAGGTGGGACAGATAGGCCCGCTGATCGGTGAGTTGCAAATAATCCATGCGCCGGGCAATGCGGCGCAGCAAGGTGCGCGGCTTATAACCGGAGAAGTCGCGCCCGGTCTTTTCCCAGATGAGGGCCAGAATGCGGTCCAACGCAGCGGCCTCGTGCGGCTGGTTGTCGCCGCTGATCGCCGCGAAGATCTCGCGCGCCAAAGCGTCGGGTGCGGCGACCCGGCAACTGGGGACGGCGGCGGCGACATGGCCCGGCATGGTTGGGTGGGTGGCGGTTTCCGCAGACTGGGCGAAGATGCGTCCGCCGGCCAAAGCGATGGCGCGGGCTCCATCGGCGCCGTCGTTGCTGGCGCCGGACAGGACGACGCCGATCGCTTGTTCCGCCGCTTGCTCGGCCAGGGATTCGAAGACCCGGTCGATGGGATGGTGCAAACTGCTGCCTTGCGAATCGAGCAGGCTGAAGCGGCCATCTGCCAGCGTGACATAGAATCCCGACGGGCTGACATAAACGTGCCGCGCTTCTATCGCCATGCCTTCTTCCGCCGTCGTCACCGGCAGCGGGGTCAGCGACGCCAGCACCTCACCCAGCAGCGTACGGTGTTCCGGCGGCATATGCACCACGACCACGAAGGCGGCCTCGGGGTTGCGCGGCATGGCGGAGAACAAGGTCTTGAGTGCGTCGATGCCTCCGGCGGAGGCGCCGATACCGATGATCGGAAAGGGCTGGGCCACAGGCAGTGTACTCATGCGATAAATTAGCGGTGCACGAGGATTGGAGCATATTTCCGGGCTTATGTCCCCCCCCGATTCACGCACCTATCCGGGATATTCAACCCCAACGTATTGGAGGCATCTAGCTCCATGGTGCAGTGCATCTATAGCTTGGGAGGTGGCCCGTCGGGGGTAGAGCCGGCATGGTCGCGCAATTCGTCTTGGCGTTGGCGATAGCCCTCGGCATCGCCGTAATCGACGAATTGGGTATAGCGCGAATGCGGCGTGGCGACGGGGCGCGAATGCTTGATCGGGCACCAATATTCCTCGGTGCGGGCGGCGATCTCGCGGGCATAGGCGATGACCCCGTTGGCGTAGCTGCAATAGATGCAGTTGATCTTTTCCAGCGGGTTCAGATAGGCCAGATGCTGGCGGTCGATGACGATAAAATCGGCGCGCGGCACCTGTTGGATGCCATAGACGCGAAAGCACACGGCCTGATAGACCGCCATGAATAGATCGAGCAGCGCCAGCGGCAGAATCAGCGCGTAGATGAATGGCGAGACCAAGATGAAGGGCAGCGGCGATTGGCGGATCTGCTGCCACAAACCAAGCCGGAAGGCGCGGTGCTTGTCGCGAACCTCCTGATCGAAGCGAACACGATTGCGCTGCACTGAATAATGAAACTGTGCCCGCTTTTCGGCGATGCGGCTTTCGATTTCAGCTTCCAGAGCGCGAATTTTCGCCACCAGCTCGCTCAACACCTTATCCGCGAAGTCCATCGGGGCCGTCTCCGCAAATAATTGAGCGATTCCGCCAGGGTGGCAGATCCCCGGCGCCTTGTCATCTTATGCCACGCGCCAGCCATATATTGTCCGAACGCTCGGACCGGTCTATTCTACATTTAAGACAATGTAATAATGCCGTCATGACGGCAGGCGCAGAGGCGAGACATGGCAACGACGGTGAAGGCTCCTCTTTTGTCCCAGATATTCGCCAATGCCAGGGTCATGAGCAAAATCTTGCTTTTGATCGGTGTGATGGCGGCGGTGACGGTCGGCGTCAGCGCCGTCGGCATACACAATATCGATCGGCTGGCGGCGACCACCGGGGCCGTTCAGGCGTCGGGAGCCGATGCCACGGCGGGATCAAGGATGAATTCGACAGCCATTCGCCTGAGCCGGGCAGAAGTGAAGATCGTCGCCAATGCCACCGCCGACGGCTTGCAGGCAACCGAAAACGAGATCGCCGAACAGCGCAAGGTCTTCGAACAACGTCTGGCCGCGCTGCGCAACTCGGCAACCGGGCGTCAAGCCGACCTGTTGCAGAAGGTCGATCGCGCCTATGCCGCCTATCTGCGCCAACTGGCCAGCACCTTGGATTTGGCGCATCGCAGTCAAGGCGAGGCGGTCCTCAGCGAGGCGCAGGCCGCCCTGGTCAAAAACATTTCCGGCAGCGGCAGCGCCGCCGCCGCACTTGAACAGACTGTGCGTGATTTCCTCACTTTTTCCGATGCCGAGGCCGAGCATGCCTCGAAGCAGGCCATCGCCGATGCCGCCCGCATCGAAGCGGTGATGTTGTGGTTCGCTGGCGGTGGCGTGGCCGCCGGTCTGCTCATCGGGGTGAGCATGGGGCTGCTCGGCATCGTCCGTCCGGTCTCTCGCATCACCACCGCGATGACCCGGCTGGCCTCCGGCGATCTTGGCGCCGAGGTGCCGGGACAAGGCCGCCGCGACGAGATTGGCGAGATGGCCCGCGCGCTGGAAGTCTTCCGCGACAACGCCGTCGAGGCCAACCGCCTGCGCGACACCCAGGAGGAGGACCGCCGCCGCAGCGAACGCGAAAAGACCGCCGCCCTGCATGCCCTGGCCGACGATTTTGACGCCTCGGTCAAGTCCAAGGTCGCCGAGGTTGACAAGGCGACCTCGGGGATCGGGCGCACCGCGCAAGACATGGCGGCGCGCTCGCAAGGCTCCGGCAGCCGTTCGCTGACCGTCAACGAGGCTGCGCGGATCACCAATGAACGGGCCGCCACCGCGTCGGAGGCGACGCGGCAATTGGCTCTGTCGGTGAACGAAATCGCCCGGCAGGTCGACAATGCCAACAGCATCGCCCAGCAGACCGTCGAAGAAGTGGACGCCACCGCCCGCCAGATGGGCGGGCTGTCCGACGCCGTCCAGGCCATCGGCGAGATCGTCGCCCTCATCAACGACATCGCCGCCCAAACCAATCTGCTGGCTCTGAACGCCACCATCGAGGCGGCGCGGGCGGGCGAGGCCGGCAAGGGCTTTGCGGTGGTCGCCTCCGAGGTCAAGAGCCTGGCGCACCAGACCAGCAAGGCGACCGAGGATATCTCCGCGCATGTCGCCAGCATTCGCGGCATCACGGCCGAGACGCGGGGAGCGA
>DATGZW010000240.1:0-5929 GCA_035297005.1 Patescibacteria group bacterium | reverse complement strand
GCCGAGTCATTGATATCGCGAGCGTATTCCGTGTATTTGGCATGGCCGAGCGGTCCAAAGATCAGCTCTTTCATCATGGAGGAAAAGCCGATGATCGCATTCAACGGAGTCCGAAGCTCATGGCTCATATTCGCCAGAATTTCCGACTTCGCACGGTTGGCCACTTCGGCTTGCTCCGCCGCCTGATGCACGCGGCGTTCGGCTTCCTTGCGTTCGGTGATGTTGTCATGGGTGGCCACATAATGGGTGATACAGCCCGCCTGATCGCGAAGCGGCGATATCTTGACCTGGGCCCAGAACTGTTGACCGTCCTTGCAGAGGTCTTCCATCTCTCCGTTCCACGTCTGCCCGGATCCGATGGTGCGCCACAGATCGGCATAGACTTCGGGCGGCGTATTCGACGATTTCAGGATGCGCGGATTACGGCCAAGCGCCTCCGCTTGGCTCCAGCCGGTCACCCGCTCGAACTCGGCATTGGCGTAGACGATAGCCCCATCCAGCGTCGTCATGTAAATCATCGACGTGCTTTGCGAGACCACCTGCGAAAGCCGGAAAAGCTCCGCCGCCGTGCGCTTGTGATGCTCGACGAGGTCTTCCAGTTCCGCAGTTCTTTGGTGAACTCGCGTCTCAAGCGAGGCTTGCATGGAAAGAAGGCTTTCAATCGCCAACTTGCGTTCCGTTATATTGTCGAATACCGCGACAAAGCAGCTCTCGCCCGCGCTATATACTGATAGGGAAAACCATATACCCAGTCTTTTGACGTAATATTCAAATCTTTCCGGCGCCCCACCCAAGGCAATGCGGCCATATGATTCAAACAGGTCAGGACTTGTTTCACGGATACCAGGGATGACGTCGCTGACCTTGCGGCCGACGACATCACTTAGCCCGGTTAAGCGTTCAAAAGAGTCGTTAACATCTAAATATATGAAATCAACAGGGGAATCCTCCTCAAAAAGCATCCTGCAATAAGCGAACCCCTCAAGCATATTATTGAACAACAAATGGTAGCGATCATCGCCAGATGCACACACCTGATCTACCGCCATGAGCTCAGTCATGGTCCTTCTCCCTGGCGATAGATCCAGAATCAATAGTTCTTTCCACTTTTCTGATCACTGCCCGATCTGCTAGCCCTTTCGGCTAGAGTAGCCCAATCAAGTGGTTTCGAAAAGCAGGACTCGACCCGCGCTCGCCTCACTGCATGAACCACCCATGGCTGACCACCAGCGACTGGCCGGTCAGCGCCAGCGAATCGAAGGAGGCGAAGAACACTGCTGCCGCCGCCACATCCGCCGCCGTGGTGAATTCTCCATCCACGGTGTCTTTCAGCATCACCTTTTTGATCACCTCCTCAGGCGTCATGCCAAGGTTGCGGGCTTGGTCGGGGAGTTGTTTGTCGACCAGCGGCGTATGGACATAGCCGGGACAGATGACGTTGGCCCGGACCCCGTGCTCGGCGCCTTCACGGGCCACCACCTTGGCCAGACCGATCAACCCATGCTTGGCGGTCACATAGGGCGCTTTCAGCGGCGATGCCTCTTTCGAATGGACCGAGCCCATATAGATGATGCTGCCGCCGCCGCCCTGGCGGTACATCTGGCGCAGCGCCGCCCGTGTGGTCAGGAACGCGCCATCCAGATGCACCGCCAGCAGCAGCTTCCAGCGGGCCAGGTCCAGTTGGTCGAGCGGCTCGACAATCTGGATGCCGGCATTGCTGACCAGGATGTCCAGCCGGCCAAAGGTGGCGACCGCCTTGCCCACCCCAGCATCGACCTGGGCCTCGTTGGTGACGTCCATGCCGACGCCCAATGCCGGACCGATTTCCTTGGCTGTGGCTTCGGCCCCGGCCAAATCCAGGTCGGCGATGACCACTTTCGCCCCCTCGGCGGCGAAGGTTCGGGCGATTTCCTTGCCGATGCCGCTGGCCGCGCCGGTGATCATGGCGACTTTGTCGTGCAGACGCATTGCCGTTCTCCTGGGTTGGGGGCCGGTCACTCGCGGCCATCGCGGGCAAGATCGAACGTCGCCACCCCTTCCAGGGTGTGCGGTGGTTCCAAGGCTTCGGGGTGGCGTAGCGTGCGGACGGTGTCGTTGTAGCCGGCCCGCCAATGCTCTTCCATGCTCAGGCGCGAGAACTCGTAATCCTTGGAATCGCCCTCATAGCTTTGCGCCCGGCAGATCAAGTGGACGATGCTGTAGACGTTGCGCTCAGAACAATTGTGCAGGAACTGCGCCTCCGGGCTGGTCTTCATCTCCGGCGGCAGCTTCTCCAGCAGAGATCCGATGGAATTGCGCATCCGCTGCATCGCCTTGAAGCGGTCGGTGGTGGCGCGGGTGCGGCTGGAATATTGAATTTCCTTCTGCCGCGTCAGCACTTCGTTGATGGTGCGGGGAAAGTCGCCGCGCGCGCTCCACAGATCGACCTGGAAGGCCAGGGTATCCTGCGGCGGCCAGCTTTCGACCACCCAATCCAGCGGCGTGTTCGACACCAACCCGCCATCCCAATAGAACTCGCCGTCGATCTCGACCGCGGGAAAGCCGGGTGGCAGAGCGCCGCTGGCCATCACATGCTCGGGCCGGATGCTGTGGGTGGCGGTGTCGAAATAGACGAAATTGCCGCTGCCGACATTGACCGCGCCCAGGCTCAGGCGCATCTCGCCGGAATTGATGCGGTCGAAATCGACCAAGCGCTCCAGCGTCGCCCGCAGGGGGCCGGTTTCAAAATAGCTGGTCGCCTCGATGGAGCCGGGCGGCTGCATCAAAGGCGGCAGCGGGCGCGGGGTGAAGAAGTTCGGCGCACCGGTCATCACGGCATGCACGGCGCTGATTTTATTGCGCAAGGATCGGGCGAAGTCGCCCTTGGCCCAGGCCCAGCCGCGACGGTCGCCAAGCAGGAACAGGCCTTCGGTGGTGACGCTTTCCCAGAACTCGCGCAGTTTGTCGGTGCGC
Source organism: Patescibacteria group bacterium (assembly GCA_035297005.1). GTDB lineage: Bacteria > Pseudomonadota > Alphaproteobacteria > Rhodospirillales > Magnetospirillaceae > DATGZW01. The sequence goes on along the minus strand of DATGZW010000240.1, from coordinate 2,977 downwards.
GCCTCGGGCGGATTGCCGGCGATCAAGGCCGAATTGATGCCGCCGATGGAAATGCCGGCGACCCAATCGGGATGCAGCCCGGCTTCCGCCAGGGCCTGATAGACGCCGCCCTGATAAGCCCCCAAAGCGCCGCCGCCCTGTAAAACCAAGGCGATGCAGTCGAAGTCCGGCCGCTTCTGCTGCCGATGCGTTTTGCGCAACTCCCGCTTCGCAGCCCGTCGCGACGCGTCGCGCTGGCCGGATGACGAGGAAAGCACCACCATGCACGGAACTCCCGCAAAGCCCCAACCTTCCCGCTAACAGGGGACGGCGGCGGGAGTTCTCGCACCCTTTGAGGGGTGTCTTTAATTCATCGTGCTGACGGTCCAGGCGGCGCTTTTGACGTCGGCGTTGCGCTCCAACTCGGCCACCACGCCATCCAGTTCGCCGGGTTCCGCCGTGTTGGGCACCAGCACCGCCGCCAGTTCCACTTCCTCTTCGCCGTCCGACAGAACCTCGATCTCACGGATCGGGTAGTTGGCCAGTTCCAGCTCGGTAAAGATCGCTTCGCGGACATCGGCCACCGCCGCCGGGTCGCAGACGACGTGGACCCGGTAACAGGCCTCGGTCACGCGCTCGTCCATCGGCTTGCGGTTGATGTAGTTGACCAAGGGGCGCAACAAAGTGTTGCCGGCCAGGACGAAGCAGGTCAGCAGGATCGCCTCGGCGGCGTAGCCCGCGCCGGAGAAGGCCCCGACGGCGGCGGAACACCACAAGGTCGCCGCCGTGTTCAGGCCGCGCACATGGGTGCCCTCTTTCATGATCACGCCGGCACCAAGGAAGCCGATGCCCGAGACGATGTAAGAGATGATCCGCGTCCCGCCCTCGCCGCCCAGCAGATGCATGCCGATATCGGCGAAGGCGGCAGCGCCCAACGCCACCAGCACATTGGTCCGCAGACCCGCCGTGCGCTGGCGGTACTGCCGTTCGAAGCCGATCGCCGTGCCGAGGACAAAGGCCACGGCCAGCACAACGAAGGTATCCGCCAGGGAATGAATGTCGAAGGAAGCGAAGGCTCTCACGCGGGCGGTCCTTGTCGGCAGGGCTGAACGGGCGGGAGTATGGCGTTCTCGCGCCCGCTTCCCAAGACAATTTCAAGGCCAAGCGAACCGGCAGCCGGCAACGCTCAGGCGTCTTGGAAGAAATAATGCCGGCTGCGCTGTACAACCAAGTCGCGGGCGATGTCGTCCTCGCGGCCGCCAAACTCGGCATGCATAGCGGGGGCGATGCGGGCGAACAGGTCGAACAGGGTAGGGTCGAAATGGCTGCCCCGGCTTTCCGCCATCATGTCCAACGCCTTGGCGCAGGAGAACGGCTCTTTGTACGGACGGCGCGAGGTCAGGGCGTCGAACACGTCGGCCAGAGCGAACAGTCGCGCGTTGAGGGGGATATCCTCGCCGGCCAGATGGGCGGGATAGCCCGAACCGTCCCATTTCTCGTGATGCCCGGCGACCACCTCGGCGGCCCCGGTCAGCCAGTCGGAGTGCCGGACGATATCGACGCCATGCGTCACATGGGTCTTCATGATGTCGAACTCGGCGACGTCGAGCTTGCCAGGCTTCAACAGGATGGTGTCGCTGATGGCGATCTTGCCGACGTCGTGCAGCCAAGCGCCTTTGATCAATTCGCGGATGCGGTCGTCCGCCAGCCCGACCGCCTCGGCCAGACCGACGGAATAGAGCGCGACGCGGTAGTTATGCGCGTGGGTATCGCTGTCGCGCTTGGCGATGGCGCTGCCCAGCACCGCCAAGGTATCCAAATTGGCTTGCAGCAGCCCGCGCGACAACTCGATCTGCTCGCGGTGGAGGCCCAGGATCAGCGGATACAGCACCAAAGCGGTCAGAAGCACCGCCGCCACCACCACTGCGACAGCCGAGGTGACGCGCTTGCGGATCTCCACCATCTGCTCCTGCGGCACATGGTAGACGCCTTCGAAATAGCCTCGGCGGAGGCCGTCTGAACCGAATAGCGGAGTCACCACCTGCACATAGACCCGCTCATCGACGATGATCTTGCGATACCAGGGCGCTGCGTCCTTGGGAAAGCGGTGCGTCCCTTCCTCAAGCAGCGGCTCAACCGTCGCCGGCAGACCGCTGCTAACCTCGGCAATCTGGTCCCGGTTGGGGCCGTAGACCTCGGCCATGAGGAAGTGTCCCTGATTGCTTTCGGCTTGGCGATCCCGCAGAAAGGCCGACAGACGGGTGCGAAGACGCTCTTTGTCAGTGCCGACGAGAGGACCAGGCCAATGGTATTCAAAGGCTTTGGCCTCCTGACTGGCCAGAGCGACGATGGCGTCGTCCACCCGCTCCATCTCAAACCCGAAGGTGGCAAGGCCGCCCAACAGGGCGACCACCACGGCCCCCAAGGCAAGGCGCAGGGCAAGACGGTGATGCAAGCTCAGAGGGACGGCCGAAGCCATGATGCAAGATGCCTTTGACCTAAGATTTCCCGGAAAGACAACCCAGCCGGCAAATACGAGCGGCATCCTATCCCATTCGGCCATAGGCGAGAATGCCGAGATTGCCGAGATTGCACCAGAACCGGCAAGCCGCGCCGCGCGCGCCCTGGCGGCTTGAACCCCGGCGGCGGGCGTGGCAGGTTTGCATCCGTACTACCATCTTTAGAAAGGGCTCCCATGCCCGGGCCTGTACAGGCTCCCCGCTTCGCCGGCTATCTGCGCGCCGTCGCCATCATCGGCGGCGGGCAACTGGCGGTGGCTGTGCTGTTGTCAGTGCTGACCGCCTTGGCCGAAGGGGCGGGACTGATGATGCTGGCCCCCTTGCTGGTGACGGCGGGGGTGCCCGGCAATGGCGGCATGCCGTGGCTGACACATGCGGCGGCGGCGCTTGGTCTGGCCGGCTCGCTGGCCTTGTGGGTGGCCATTATCGCCGCGCATAGCGTCGTCGGCGGCGGGCGCGATACCGCCGTGATCGGGTTA
>DATGZW010000239.1:0-4266 GCA_035297005.1 Patescibacteria group bacterium | reverse complement strand
ACGGCGTGACCGCCATCTTCGCCGTCGCGCGAGGACTTGTTGGCGATGGCGGTGGTCTGTTGGGCGTTGTCGGCATTCTGTTTGACGGCGCTGCTCATCTCCTCCATCGAGCTGGAGATTTCCTGCACGCTGGACGCCTGTTCGGTGGCCCCTTGTGCCAGGGATTGGGCCGAGGCGCTGACCTGTTCACTGCTGGAAGCCACCCGTTCGGCCGCCTCCTGCACGTCGAGGGCGAAGTTGGTCAGGTTCTCGATCAAGGTGTTGAGGCTATTCTTGATCGTGTTGTAATCGCCGTTGTAGCTGTCGGTGATCTTCACCGGGATCTCGCCCTTGGAGATGCGGTCGATATGCGTCGCCGCCATGGTCAGCGGCCCGACCACCGCTTCCAGCGTGTTGTTCAGCCCCTCGACAATGCGGCGATATTCGCCTTGGTGCTTGCTCGCATCGGCACGCACGGACAGCTTGCCGTCCAGCGCCGCTTTGACCAGCGAGTCGGCGTCGGTGACCACGCCGCCGATATGGGCCTTCAGCATCATCAGCCATTCATGGATCTGATCGTCGGGCGAGGCCTTGTTCATCTTGGCGCTCATGTCACCGTTGGCGATGGTGGTGACGTAGTCAATGAGTTCCCGCAGCCAGGAGTGAACGCCGTTCACAGCCTCCTTCATCCGTTGGTGGTCGCCCCTGCACTCGATCTCGACCTTGTCCCGCAGATTGCCGCCGCTGATTTGCTTCAGAATTCGGTTGCCCTCGCCAATGGGGATCAAAATGGCGTCGAGCATCTGGTTGACGCCTTTGATGATGTCCCCATAGGCTCCCTGGAAAGCAGCCACGTCACCCCGCTTTTCCAACTGGCCCTGGTTGCTGTAGTCGATCAGCTTGACCATTTCGGCCTGGAACCGCTGCAACACCAGAGCAATGCCGTTGACGCTCTGTTTCATCCGCTCGTGGTCGCCCTTGTAGGTCTGGGCAATCAACTCGTCGATCTTGCCGTGAGAGACCTGTTCGAGAATGCGGTTGCCCTCACCGATGGGGATGAGGATGGCATCGAGCATCTGGTTGACACCCTTAAGGATGTCGCCATAGGCCCCCTGGAAGGCATTGGCGTCGCCGCGCTTCTCCAACTGACCCTGGTTGCTGTAGTCGATCAGCTTGACCATTTCGGCCTGGAACCGCTGCAGCACCAGAGCGATGCCGTTGACGCTCTGCTTCATCTTCTCGTGGTCGCCCTGGTAGGTCTGGGCAATCAGTTCATCGATCTTGCCGGCCGCCACCTGATTGAGGATGCGGTTTCCCTCGCCGATGGGCAGCAGGATGGCATCCAGCATCTGGTTGACGCCCCTGATGACGTCTCCATAGGCTCCCTGGAAGGCACCGGCGTCGCCGCGCTTCTCCAGTCGCCCCTGGTTGCTGTAGTCGATCAACTTGGCCAATTCGGCCTGGAACCGCTGGAGGACCAGGGCGATGTTGTTGACGTTCTGCTTCATCTTTTCGTGATCACCGTGGTATGTCTCGGTGATCAATTCGTCGATCTTGCCGTGCGCCACCTGATCGAGGATGCGATTGCCCTCGCCGATGGGCAGCAGGATGGCGTCCAGCAATTCATTGATGTTGGAGAGGACGTCCTTGAAGTCGCCCGTCGCCAAGCTGGCATCGGCACGGTCGGTAAGACGCCCTTGCTTGACGGCTTTGATCAAGCGGCTGATTTCGTCCATGGCGGCCCGCTGCGGGTCGACGCTGTTGGCTGTGGTGGCTTCGGTCATCTCACCCATCTCCTTCTTTTGCGGTCCTGCCGCAGTGTTGACGTCAGCCGCCTGTTGGCCGTGGTCGGGGGTCAAGATCTGGTCGGTTCGTCCAAAAATGTCCTTGCGCGCTTTTCTCTCATCCATGGCGAGGGCTCACGATTGCGACGAGGCAGGGGAAATGACGGCAGGCGCCGGCAATTTGCAGCGGCTCAAGACTTCCTGCACGAGCCGCCCATAGGCCTTGGCGCCGGCCGAGGTCGGCGCGTGGTCGAAGATACTTTTACCGTGGAATGGCGCCTCCGACAGCTTGACATCCCGCCGAAGTTCGCATTGAAAGACGATGGCGCCGTACCGTGAACGGATCTTCTCGGCGATGGTCTTGGTGAGATTGAGGCCAGGGTTCACCATGGTCATGAGGATGCCGAGCATATGCACGTCGATGCCCATGCTCCGCCGCAGCCGTTCGATCACCCGCGTCAGGGCGATAAGCCCCTCGAAGGCCAGGTAATCGGGCGAAACACAGACCAGGCAGTGATCCGAGGCCACCAAGGCATTGATCACCAGCAGCGACAACGAGGGTGGGCAGTCGCAAATGATAACGTCATAGTTGTTACCCAGCGTCCCTATCTGCTCGCGGAGACGGTTCTCCCGCCCCGGAAGATCGACGAGGATAACGTCGCTGTTGGCCAGCTCCATGACCCCCGGCGCCAGATCCAACATGGGGACCGATGTCGCCCGGATGGCCTGAGATAACGGAACGGAATCGAACAGTGCATCCGCCATCGATGGCCCCTCGGCGCTCACCCCAAGAGAGAGTGAAGCCGAAGCCTGCGAGTCAAGATCGAGGATAAGCACGCGAAAACCGACGCCAGCGAGCCCCGCCGCGAGATTGACTGCGGTGGTCGTCTTGCCGGTACCGCCCTTGTTGTTGATCATGCTGATGACCACACCCATCGGCAAATCTCCCCATCGCGTCGGTATACCCCCCCCGTCGCGCGCCTTTACCTTAAGCCAAGGACTATGAACTTATCCATAAGACATTCGTCCTTGGCAACTGAGGGTGTCCGCCCGGCCCATAACCGCACCACCTCTTTTAGGCGCTTGCCCCGCCTCCAGTCATCGCCACTTAGTCGTAGATATGTCCGTTCGACATAGGGCATTGGATGCCGGTGCGCTTCCTGGTCGGCTGCCGTCGACAGGACAAAAGAAGCCACCGCCCCCATGGGCACAGTGCCATTGGTCAGCGCCTTGGCCATGGTGATGATGTCGGGAGTAACGCCGAAGCTCTGCGCGGCGAACGGCCGGCCGGTGCGGCCAAAGCCGGTGATGACCTCGTCGAAGATCAACAGGATGCCATGCGCATCGGCGATCCGGCGCAGGCGTTGCAGATAGCCTTGGGGCGGCACCATAGAGATCGACGGCGCGCTGTAAATCGTCGGCCAGTTCGGCGCCCTGCTCCGCCTGTCCCGGAGTGAAGGTGCGATCCTCCGACCAGGTGTGGCGGATATGGCTGACACCGGGCAACCCTGGGCCAAAGGCCTCGCGGTTGCGCACCATGCCCGTTATCCCGGCCAATTGCGGCAAGCCTTGCAGGTTCTGGACTGGCTGAAGACCGAGGGTGCCAGCTTGGGCATCGCCGCCGACTGCGTCGTCCTGATGGGCGATTCCGCCGGAGCGCATCTGGCCCTGACCACCGCTTTGGCGCTGCCCGCCGTCCGATGTCGAACCCTGCGCGGTCTGGTGCTGGCCTATGGCATGTTCGCCCCCGATTTCGACAGCGACTCGCATCAAGCCTATGGCGGCGGCGAGTACGGACTGACCACCCAGCGCATGCGCTGGTTCTGGAATCAGTTCCTGCCCCAGGGGCAGGATCTGTCCGACCCGCTGGTGACGCCCCTGCACGCCGATCTGTCGAACCTGCCGCCCGTCCTGCTGCTGGCGGCCGAGCTTGATTGCCTGCACGACGACAGCTTGCGCCTAGCGCAACGGCTGGCTTTGGCTGGACGGCCACATCGGCTGAGCGTTTACCCCCAGGTGCAGCACGCCTTCTTGATGGCGAATCCCTGGCTGGAACCCGCCCGCGACGCCATCGGCGAAATCGCCACGACGCTAAAGGCGTGGCTGGCCGCCTGACCCGAAGCCTAGCTGATTACCTCTGCCGCCAGCGCTTCCCCAGCCCGGCGGACAGCGTGTCCGCAACATCACACCGGCAAAGACTGAGGAACAAGAGACTGCAACGCCTGGGCATAGGCGCCAGCCCCCGACGAACGCAGCGGCAGGTAGGGCTTTTCCCATTGCCGGCACAGCTGCTTGACCATGTTTTGCGCGGCATGACTGACGCAACTGACTGGAAAGAACACCGCATCGGCGCGGCGGAACAATCCGGACAACCGGCTCAGATTGTCTTCCATGCCGCCGTCATGATGTACGAACTTGCCGTTGCAGCCCTCGACCAGCTGGCGGAAATGCGAGGCATGGTGCCGCCGTCCGCCGACCAGCAGGACGCAGCGCCCACTCAGGT
>DATGZW010000238.1:0-4707 GCA_035297005.1 Patescibacteria group bacterium | reverse complement strand
ACGTCAAGGTCAAGTTCCGCGAGAGCTTCCGTCCCTTCGCCCCCAGCGTGCTGCGCGAGGACGTCGCCCAGTGGTTCGAGTTGGACGGCGACAGCCCCTATATGCTGCTGGTCGCCCCGGTCGGCGAGCAACATCGCCGCGCCATGACCGAGGCGGAGCAGGCGCTGTTCGGTATCGACAAGCTGAACGTGCCGCGCTCGTCGATCCCGGCGGTGACGCATGTGGATTACTCGGCGCGCATCCAGACGGTGCATGCCGACACCAACCCGCGCTACCACGCGCTGATTTCCCAGTTCAAGGCGCTGACCGGCTGCGGCGTGGTGGTCAACACCAGCTTCAACGTGCGCGGCGAGCCGATCGTCTGCGGCCCGGAAGACGCCTTCCGCTGCTTCATGGGCAGCGACATCGAGGTGTTGACCGTGGGCAACTGCTATCTCGACAAGGACCAGCAGGATCCGGCGCTCAAGCTCGACTACAAGGACGTCTTCGAGCTGGATTGATGGTGTCGCGTGCCTAGTTCAGCGGTTCTGACCGGCAGGTTTCCCCTACCGGCAAGGGAACTTCGTGGTCACCTTCGGCATAGGGAGCTCTGACCCGGATCCGACCAATCTCGGCGCCATAGCCTCGGAACAGCGATTCCAGCAAAAGGCCGGCAACGCCCCACAGGTCATTCGGTTGGGTGCCCTCGACTTCAAGGCGATAGTTTCCATTTCGGCCGCTTTCCATGTCGATGCCGAGTCTGCTCAAGGCATACTGTCTCTGGCCGTTTGTCGATCAGCTCCAGCCGGTTATAAACCGCGCAATGATAGGCGGCGAGGAAGGTATTGAGATCCTTGGTCGTCCTTGCCGCATGCCCCGGCGCGGAGGCGATACAGAGGCCGGCAAGAGTGGCGCATATCAGGGGGAAGGATTTCATTGCGCCTCGCCGAAAGCTATGTTCTTCTTACGTTCTAGCACCCGTTCGGGTTGATCGCAAGCGTCTTTTCCGCGTCAAGCCGGGTACCTTATCCACCACCGGGACACCCCGCCGTCATGACTCCGCTGCCGACCCTGCGCCAGCTTCACTACCTCACCGCTTTGGCCGAACACGGTCATTTTGGGCGGGCGGCGGAGGCGTGTTTGGTCACTCAGTCCACCCTTAGCGCCGGTTTGCAGGAGCTGGAGGCGTTGCTGGGCACGGTGCTGGTCGAACGCACCAAGCGCCATGTGATGCTGACGCCGCTGGGGCTGGCGGTGACCGAACGGGCGCGGCGGTTGTTGGTCGATGCGCAGGAGCTGGTCGATGTCGTGCGCGCCGCCGATGCGCCGCTGTCGGGGGTGGTGCGGCTGGGGGTGATCCCGACCATCGCGCCTTATCTGCTGCCGCGCGTGATGCCGGCGCTGCGGGCGGCCTATCCGCAGCTTAAGCTGGTGCTGCGCGAGGATATGTCGGCGCGGTTGGCCGAGGCGCTGAAGGCCGGTGCGTTGGATGTGCTGTTGTTGGCGCTGCCCTGGCCAATCGACGGAGCCGAGACGCTGGAGGTCGGCGACGACACCTTTCTGCTGGCGGTGCCGCCCGGCCATCCGCTGGCGACCGCGCCAGCCATCCACTCGACCGACCTTGCTTTGGCCGAGTTGCTGTTGCTGGAGGAGGGGCATTGTCTGCGCGATCACGCCTTGGCCGCCTGCCATATGGTCGCCCGGCCGGGTGGTGAGCAGGGGGTGTCGGGGACTAGCTTGCATACGGTGGTGCAGATGGTGGCCAACGGTTTGGGCGTCACTCTGCTGCCCAGGATGGCGGTCGAAGCCGGTGCCCTGGCGGGCACCGATCTGGTGGTGCGCGCCTTGGCCGATCCGGGGGCCAAGCGCCGCATCGGTCTGGCATGGCGGGCCTCGTCGCCGCGCAAAGCCGAGATGCAGGCGCTGGCGGCGGTGATCGCCACCGGCATGGCGGCGCTTTAACGTCTTGGATTTGCGCGCTATCCTGTGCGTCCGGTCATCAAAAGGGGGACATCATGCCGCAGCCGCAATCAGCCATTTGCGCCGAAGGTGAGGCTTTCGGACTGTTTCTGACCTTGATGCTGTCCAAGGATGCGGCATCTGCTGGCGCGGTGCGTCACCTTGCCGCAGCCCTGCCGGCCCTGACCAGCGAACTGGCGGCACAATTGGGCGAGCCGACGCTGGTCAGCGCCATCGGTTTCGGCGCGGGCGTCTGGCCCCGGCTGTTCGGCTCTGCCGCACCCGCCGGCTTGGTGTCGTTCGAGCGTTTGGCCGATGGCCCGCGTGAGGCTCCGGCGACGCCCGCCGATCTGTTCATTCATATTCATTCGGCGCGTCACGACGCCAACTTCGCCTTGGCCCGCGCGGTGATGACGCGGCTGGGCGGCGCGGTCACCGTGGCCGAGGAAATCCACGGCTTCAAAAACCAGGGCGGGCGGGACCTGACCGGTTTCGTCGATGGCACAGAGAACCCCAAGGGCGAGGATCGCCCCGACGCGGCACTGGTCGCCGAGGGTGATTTCGCCGGTGGCAGCTATGTCAGCATCCAGCGCTATGTGCATGCCCTGGATCGCTGGAGCCATCTGGCCGTCTCCGAGCAGGAAGGGGTGATCGGCCGCACCAAGGCCGACGACCTTGAACTGGCCGACGACGTCAAACCGGCCTCGGCGCATATCGCCCGCGTGGTGATCGAGGAAGATGGCGAGGAATTGCAGATCCTGCGGCACAGCCTGCCCTATGGCACGACGGCCGAGCACGGCTTGTATTTCGTCGCCTATGGCGCGAGCCCCCACCCGTTCCGCCGCATGCTGGAACGCATGGTGCTGCGCGACGCCGATGGGGTTTACGACCGCATGCTCGATTTTTCGCGCCCGGTGACCGGGGCGGCGTTCTTCGTCCCCGCCGTCGAGATGTTGCGGGCGCTCGCCTGAGCCACCACCTGTCACCTTTCATGTCTTCCCCCACCGCAGGATTCGTCATGGCCGCTCCCACCATCCTTCGCGCCGATTACACGCCGCCGGCCTTTCTGGTCGATGCCGTCGCCCTTGATTTGGATATCCGCGATGGCGCGGTGACGGTCACGGCGGACTTGTCGTTGCGCCGCAATCCGGCGGCGGCGGCGGGGCAGCCGTTGAGCCTGGACGGCGTCGATCTGGACACCCGTTCGGTGGCGGTGGACGGGGTGACGCTGGGGGCCGACGCCTATCGCATCGACGGCGAGAAACTGACCATCCTCACCCCGCCCGACGCGCCGTTCCGCTTGACCACGCAAGTCGTCATCGACCCCGACGCCAATACCGCCTTGCAGGGTCTGTATCGCTCGGGCGGGCTGCTGTGCAGCCAATGCGAGGCCGAGGGTTTCCGCCGCATCACTTGGTATCCCGACCGTCCCGATGTCATGGCGCGCTTCCGCGTCGGCATCACCGCCGACCGGGGCCGCTACCCGATCCTGCTGTCGAACGGCAATCTGGTGGAGACGCAGGTGTTGCCCGAGGGGCGGCACCGTACCCTGTGGGATGACCCAATCCCCAAGCCGAGCTATCTGTTCGCCGCCGTGGCCGGCGATCTGGCGCTGGTCGATGGCGTCTTCACCACCCGCTCGGGGCGCGATGTCGCTTTGCGCTTCTGGGTCGAACACGGCAACGAGGATCAGGTGCCGCATGCCCTGACCTCGCTGCAAAAGGCCATGGCCTGGGATGAAGAGGTGTTTGGGCTGGAATACGACCTGGACGTTTATAACGTCGTCGCCGTGTCGCATTTCAACATGGGGGCGATGGAGAACAAGAGCCTCAACGTCTTCAACAGCAAATATGTGTTGGCCAAGCGGGAAACCGCCACCGACGACGATTTCCTCGGCATCGAAAGCGTCATCGCCCACGAATATTTCCACAACTGGACCGGCAACCGGGTGACCTGCCGCGACTGGTTCCAACTGACCTTGAAGGAAGGGCTGACGGTCTTCCGCGACCAGCAGTTCTCCGCCGACATGAACAGCCGGGCGCTGAACCGGGTGAAGGACGTCGCCGGGCTGCGTGCCGGTCAGTTCCCCGAAGACAGCGGGCCGATGGCGCATCCGATCCGTCCGGATGCCTATCAGGAGATCAACAACTTCTACACGGCGACAGTCTATCAAAAGGGCGCCGAGGTCATCCGCATGATCCATACCCTGATCGGCGCCGAGGCCTTCCGCAAAGGCATGGATCTGTATTTCCTGCGGCATGACGGTCAGGCGGTGACCTGCGAGGACTTCGTCGCGGCGATGGAAGACGCCTCGGGCGTTGATCTGAACCAGTTGCGCCGTTGGTACTCGCAGGCCGGCACACCCAAGGTGACTGCTGCCTGGAGCCACGATCCGCAGGCGGCAACCTTCACCCTGACCCTGGAACAAAGCACCGCGCCAACGCCCGGCCAGGAGCGCAAACAGCCGTTCCATATCCCGGTGGCGGTCGGGTTGCTGGGAACCGATGGCGGCGACCTGCCGCTACGTCTGGCCGGAGAGAACGCCGCCAGCGGCACCAGCCGGGTGCTCAGCCTGACCGAGGCGCGGCAGAGCTTCGTCTTCGAGGATGTGGCGGCGGCGCCGGTGCCGTCGCTGTTTCGCGGGTTCTCGGCCCCGGTGACGGTGGCTGCTCCCTATGGCGACGCCGATCTGGCCTTCCTCATGGGCCATGATAGCGACGCCGTCAGCCGCTGGGATGCCGGGCAGAAGCTGGCAGCCAAGGTGCTGTT
>DATGZW010000237.1:0-6498 GCA_035297005.1 Patescibacteria group bacterium | reverse complement strand
GCAGCGGCCATGATTGAGCCGAGACGGCGGGTGGTGTCAAGCCGCGTGGCTAATAAGCGGGTTGCTCCGATGCCTCCAAAGGCCTCGCCGATCTCGGCGGCCTCGTTGGCGTCGCCGCCAGCGGCCAGCACCAGGATGGGTTCGACATTGCCCGCCTCGATCAAGTTGGTCAGGAATTCGAGGTCGGTCAGCTTGAACGGGTTGAGGCCGGGGCTGTCGATGAAGACCACGTCGAACTGGCCTTGGGTGGCCTCGACGGCCTTGCGCAGGCTGTCGGGGCCGCGTGCCGAGATCAGTTCGATTTCCAAAATGCGGGTGAAGGCGGCCAATTGCTCGGTGGCCCCGGCGCGCAAATTATCGCAGGTGATGACGCCGACGCGGCGGTTCTTCAGCGCCGAGCGGGCGGTCAGCTTGGCCACCACCATTGATTTGCCGGTGCCGGGCGGGCCGATCAACATGAATGGGCGCGGTGCTCCATGGTCGGGCAGGGGGGCATAGGCGAAGCCGGCCTCCAGCGCCGAGGTACAGGCCAAGGTGGGGTCGTCGATGCCGCTGGCATGGATCGAGTTGATCAGCCGCTCGACCAGACGCGGCGGCACCCCGTGTTCGGTCAAGGCGTCCTTGACCACCTCGGCGGCAGGGGTGCGGTTGGCCTCGGCCAGCATCTCGCCGATGGCGTCCTCGACGTCCGACGGCTCCAGGGCGGCGGTGATGCGCACGCCCTTGCCCCCCGCCGCCCGCTGGGTCGAGACGATGATGGCATCGTCTCCCAGTTCCGAGCGGACCATGTGCATGGCCTCGGCCATGCTGGGGGCGGTGTAGGACTTGAGACGCATCGGTTAGATCTGCCCCATCGTCTTGATCTTGGCCTTGGGGTGGATTTCCGACTGCGACATGACCACGGTCACCGGGCGGAAGCGTTCGATGATCGAGCGCACATAGGGGCGCACCGTCGGGCTGGTCAACAGAACCGGAGTCTCGCCCTGCATGGCGAAGCGCTCGAAGGTCTGGCGGGTCTTGGAGATGAATTCCTGCAGGCGCGACGGCGCCATGACCAGTTGGCGTTCCTCGCCGGTGCCTTGCAGCGCGTCGATAAAGCCCTGCTCCCATTCCGGCGACAGCGTGACCAGCGGGATGAAGCCTTGCGGGCCGGAATTGGCGTCGCTGATTTGGCGGGCCAGGCGGGTGCGCACATGCTCGGTGACGATCATGACGTTGCGGGTATGGCCGCAAGCCTCGGCGATGCCTTCCAAGATGGTGGTCAGGTCGCGGATGGTGACGCGTTCCTGCAACAGGTTCTGCAACACCCGCTGCACGCCGCCCAGGGTGAATTGGGCGGGGATGATGTCGGCGACCAGCTTCTGGTTTTCCTTATCCAACTCGTCGAGCAGCTTTTGCGTTTCGGAGTAGGACAGCAACTCCGGCATGTGATCCTTGATCACCTCGGTCAGATGGGTGGTGATGATGGTCGACGGATCGACCACGGTATAACCACGAAACAACGCCTCTTCGCGGCTGGTGGAATCGATCCACACGGCGGGCAGGCCGAAGGTCGGCTCCTTGGTCTTCTCGCCGGGCAGGGTGATGTCCTCGCCGCGCGGATCCATGACCAACAGCATGTTGGGCCGCAAATCGCCGCGCCCGGCTTCCACTTCCTTGACGTAGACGATGTAGGTATTGGCCGGCAGCTGCATGTTGTCCTGAATGCGCACGCTGGGCATGATGAAGCCCATTTCGGCAGCCAGCGCCCGGCGTAGTGCTTTGATCTGGTCGGTCAGGCGTTGCCCGCGCGGATTGTTGATCATCGACAGCAGGCCATAGCCCAGCTCCAGCCGGACATTGTCGATCTTCAAGGCCGTCGAGATTGGCTCATCGGCCACCGGAGCCTCGACGGGGCCGCGTTCCGCCGTCTCCAGGGCCAGCGCCGTGGCGGCGTCCTGGCTTTTGTTGAGGAAGAAGGCGGCGCTGCCGGTCATCAGCGACAGAATCAGGAACGGCGCCATCGGCATATCGGGCAGCAGGGCGATCGACAGCAGCAGGAACGAACTCAGCGCCAGCGCCTTGGGATAGCCGGCCAACTGGGCGAACAGCGCCTTTTCCGTGGATTCCTGCAAGCCGGCTTTGGTCACCAGCATACCGGCGGCGATCGACACGATCAGCGCCGGGATCTGCGTCACCAGACCGTCGCCGACGGTCAGCTTGGTATAGAAATCGGCGGCTTGGCTGAAGCTCAGCCCCTGTTGCGCCATGCCGATGATCATGCCGCCGATGACGTTGATGAAGGTGATCATCAAGCCGGCGACGGCATCGCCGCGCACGAATTTCGAGGCGCCGTCCATGGCGCCGAAGAAGGCGCTTTCGCCCTCCAGCTCTTTGCGCCGTTTGCGCGCGGTGGGTTCGTCGATCAGGCCCGACGACAAATCGGCGTCGATGGCCATCTGCTTGCCGGGCATGGCGTCCAAGTTGAAGCGGGCGGCCACTTCGGCGATACGCGATGAACCCTTGGTGATGACGACGAAGTTCACGATCACCAGAATCGAGAACACGATGATGCCGATGACGAAGCTGCCGCCCATGACGAAGCCGGCAAAGGCCTGAATAACGTGTCCGGCGCCGGCTGTTCCTTCATGGCCATGCGACAGGATCAGACGGGTCGAGGCCAGGTTGAGGGCGAGGCGCAGCAGCGTCGCCATCAGCAGAACGACCGGGAAGGTGCTGAATTCCATCGGCTTGCCGATGAACAGCGCGGTCATCAGGATCATTACGGAAAAGGTCAGCGACAGGGCCAGCGAGAAATCCAGCAGCCAGGTCGGCATCGGCAGAATCAGGGCGACCAGCAGCAGCACCACGCCGATGGCGAAGGCCAGATCGCCGCGCTTCAGCACGGCGGTCAGGGCTCCCATGGCTTGGCTCATACCGCCATTGGCGGCTGCTTCGGCGTCATCGGCCACGGCTTAAATCTTTCCTAGAGCGCGCTACGTTCCGCTTCGCCGGCTGGCGGAACGGGAATGCCTTCGTCGGTGTACTGGCGAAGCTTATTGCGCAAGGTGCGGATCGAAATGCCGAGGATGTTGGCGGCGTGGGTGCGGTTGCCCAGGCAGTGCTGCAAGGTGTCGATGATCAGGTCGCGTTCGACGTCGGCGACGGTACGGCCGACCAGTTGCTTGGTGCCGGCATTGGTCGCGGCGGACGCGGCGGCGGCGGCATTGGCGACCAGGATCGTCGCCGGATCGGGATTGACCGGGGCACCGCTCAGCAGGATCGCCTCGGGGCCGGTGACGTCGCCCGACGCCAGCAGCACCGCGCGGTGCATGGTGTTTTCCAACTCGCGCACATTGCCGCGCCAGTGGTGGGTGACCAGCATGCGGCGCGCCACGTCGGACAGCGGGCGGGCGGGCAGGCCGTTGACCTCGGCGTATTTCTTGATGAAATGGTTGGCCAGGATCTCGATGTCGAGCGGCCGTTCGCGCAGGCCGGGCAGGCGGATATTGACCACGTTCAGGCGGAAATACAGATCCTCGCGGAAGCCGCCGCCGCGCACATGTTCGTCCATGTTGCGGTTCGAGGTGGCGACGATGCGCACATCCACCTTGACCGGGCTGGAGCCGCCGACGCGGTCGATTTCCTTTTCCTGCAACACGCGCAGCAGCTTGGCTTGCAGGCGCGGGTCCATCTCGGTGACTTCGTCAAGCAGCAGGGTGCCGCCATTGGCTTCTTCGAACTTACCCAAGCGGCGGGCCACGGCGCCGGTGAAAGCGCCCTTTTCGTGGCCGAACAGTTCGGATTCCAGCAGGTTTTCCGGGATGGCGGCGCAGTTGACGGCGACGAAGCGTTTGTTGGCGCGCCGGCTTTTCTTGTGGATGAAGCGGGCCACCAATTCCTTGCCGGTGCCCGATTCGCCGGTGATCAGGATCGAGGCGTCGCTGGGCGCCACTTGTTCGGCCATGCGCAAAACCTGACCCATGATCGGGTCGCGGAAGACGATGGCGTGGCTTTCCTCGGTGACGGCGGCGATGACGGCGGCGATCAGGTCGGCGTCGGGCGGCAGCGGGATGTATTCCTTGGCGCCCGCCTTGATGGCGCGCACGGCGGCGGCGGCGTCGGTATTGATGCCGCAGGCGATCACCGGAACATTGATCCGCTCGGCGGCCAGGCTTTCGACCAGACCCTTGATGTCGAACTTGACGTCGATCATCACAAGATCCGCGCCCTGGCCCGAGCGCAGCACGTCAAGGGCCGCGCCGATGGTGTCGACATGCGCCACCCGCGCCCCGCGCGCCATGGCGATCTGGCTGGCGGCTCCGACCTGTCCGTCCAGCGTGCCGATGATGAGAAGCTGCATCCTGTCCTACTCTATTCGTCAGCTACGGTCGGTTTTGATGATTTCCGTCATGGTCACGCCCAGGCGATCCTCGACGACGACCACTTCGCCGCGCGCGACCAGGCGGTTGTTGACGTAGATGTCAATGGCCTCGCCGACTTTGCGGTCCAGTTCGACGACGGCGCCACGGCCCAGCTTGAGCAACTGATTGACCTGCATGGTCGCCTTGCCCAAGACCGCTGAAACCTGCACGGGGATGTCATAGACGGCTTCCAGGTCACGCGCCGAGCGCGGACCATCGTTCATGTCGTCCTGGTCCTGCATGTCCCGCAGTTCGTTCAATTCAAAATCGGCCATCACATTCTCCTATACGGTCAGGCGGGAATCTCGGTCTCTTGCGGAGGTTGCGGGTTGGGGACGCCCAGAGCCTTCAGCACGATAGTATCGATTTCCGCCCAGATGCGAGCCTCATCGCGTTCGGCGCCGCCATCGCCCCATTCGACCCGGCAATCGCCGGCGGGCACGCGGGGGTCGGCGGTGTAGACCAGCTTGCCCTCGAACGCGGTCGCCTGGGCGGCCCGCTCGGCGTATTCGCGCACGCCTTCGGCCAGAGCCGGGTTAACGCGGATGGTGACGCGGACGTCACGGTCAAGCTGGGCCAGACATTCCTGGATCACCACTTCGATTTCATCGAGAGCATGCAGCTTGGCCATTGCCGGCTGCAATTTCTTGATCGCGGTCATGGCGACGACGGTGCAGTCGCGCACGCGGGTTTCATTGGCGGCCATGTCGGCGGCGGCGGCTTCGCGCAGGCTGGCCGGGATCTCTTGCAGCGCCGAGGCCAGCAGGCGTTCGGTGGCCATCTCCGCCTCTTGCAGCCCTGCGGCGCGTCCGGCTTCGAAGGCCTGTTCGCGGGCCAGGGCCAAATCGTCCTCGGAGAACATCGGCGGCGGCGGCGGCGGGGGAAGTTCTTCCTCCGCTTCCATGATCATCGCCGCCGGGTCTTGACTGTAGATGTCGGCCGGCTCTTGCGCTTCGGTCCGCGAGGCGCCGAAATCCAGGTCGAAGGTGAATTTTTGCAGCTTTGCCATGGCTTAATACACCAACTCGTCTTCTTCTCGGCCTTCCGAGATGACAATCTGACCGCTGGCCGCCAGTTCCTTGGCCATGACCACGATCAGGCTCTGCGCTTGATCGACGTCGCGCAGGCGGACCGGACCCAGGGCTTCCATGTCGTCTTTCAGCATCTTGCCGGCGCGTTCGGACATGTTCTTGAAGAACAGTTCCTTGACGGTGTCCGACGCGCCCTTGAGGGCGAGGCCCAGCTTGTCCTTTTCGACGTGGCGCAGCAGCGTCTGGATGCCGGTCATGTCGATGCGGATCAGATCCTCGAAGGTGAACATCAGGGCCTTGATGCGCTCGGCCGATTCGCGATTGCGCTCTTCGAGGGCGGTCATGAAGCGGTTTTCGGCATTGCGGTCCAGGTTGTTGAAGATGTCGGCCATCAACTCGTGGGCATCGCGGCGGGCGGTGCGGGCCAGGTTCGACATGAACTCGGTGCGCAGGGTCTTTTCGACGCCGTCCAACACTTCCTTCTGTACCGCTTCCATGCGCAGCATGCGCATGATGACTTCCATGGCGAAGTTTTCCGGCAGCAGCGCCAGCACGCGCGAGGCATGGTCGGCCTTGATCTTGGCCAGCACCACGGCGACGGTTTGCGGGTATTCGTTCTTCAGATAATTGGCCAGCACCGTCTCGTTGACGTTGCCCAGCTTGTCCCACATGGTGCGGCCGGCGGGGCCGCGGATTTCTTCCATGATCAGCTCGACGCGGTCTTTCGACAGCGTCTTGAGCAGCAGGCGTTCGGTGCTCTCGAACGAGCCGACCAGCGAGCCGGTCGAAGAGATTTGATCGGCGAATTCGACGAACAGCCGTTCGACCAGCCCGGCGTTGATGGTGCCCAGATTGGCCATGCACTGGGAGATTTCCTTGATCTCCTCGTCATCCATCATGGCGAACAGCTTGGACGATTGCTCCTCGCCCAGCGACAGCATCAAGATGGCGGCTTTTTGGGCGCCCGATAGGGTGCGGTAGTCTTCTTTAACGCGTGCCATGGCTCGGCATCCCGGTGAGTGCCCGTAGCGTAGTCGCGGGGGTCATGGCAAAGGCAAGGCTAG
>DATGZW010000236.1:0-4644 GCA_035297005.1 Patescibacteria group bacterium | reverse complement strand
TCGATCAGCGCCGCTTGCTCCGTCAGCAAGGCGTCCTTCTCGGTGTCGCTCAGGCGATAGCGGAGAGGCAGTTTCATACATAGGTTGACTCATATTCCGAGTCCCCATGCAACCGTTTTCGCCAGCCACCTGAGCAATTACAATGCGGGTGGTGGTATGTAGGGAAAATAAAGTACATGTATCAGTTATATTATAGTAGTTAAGCGTAAGTTATTTACATCGGCTTGAGCTGCGAGCGCTACCCAAGCCGATGTTTTATTTATGTCCTGAACTCCTCTCCACAGGCATGACAACGGTAAAGCTGGAGGACTTTAGAGTCGATCTCAGCCCCGATGAGGTGACCGAGTTCAGCCCCGCAGAAGAAGCCAGTGAGAGCGCCGAGAACAATCCCAGAGGTCATGACCGCCGGGTGCCGACTGATGGCGTTGGCGATAAGGGCTCCGCTGGCAGCACCGGCCTTGGCCGCACTGAAGCTGCTCATCGCTCCAGCAACGCCGCCAATGACCGTTCCTGTTTTGCGGCCAGTGGCTTGCAGTTCGTATTTGTCCGAGCCGCAACGAGGGCAAGTAGTAAGTGCCTGATTTAAAATATTTATTTCCATAATTTTCGTCCATCCTTCATCTGCTCATTGAGCAAGGTTTCTTCCAGAAGGGAAAACAGCGCTGCCGGCAGGGCCGCCAGGGTGTCGATGCTGCCGCTGCGGGTGGGCAGGAGATGTTTGATCTCCGGGGCGTCAATCCCCAGACCGTAGATTTCCATGCCCAAGGTTTCGCCAATGCGGATCGCCTCTAGCGCCATCAGCAGGTTGTCCGGTGCACCGTCGGTCAGGATCAAAACGATCCTGCGTTGCTCCGGCACGGAGGCGAGCCGTTGCAACACCCACCACAGGGCTTCGCCCAAGGGCGTCAGGCCTCGGGCTTCGGCGACCAGAGGGCTTGTCAGCCGATCCCCCTGACGAAGAATCGGCACCACCGTGGCGCCGCCGGTCGCACCGGTCGCGCCTGTCGGATTGCCGGGGAAAGCCGTGATGCCGACCGAGAGGCCGGCTTGGCTCAAGGCTTGGGCGACGGCGTGGCAACATTGGCTGGCCAAGCCGATGCGTTCGCGCATGGAGGAGGAACTGTCCAGGAGGATATGGACGGCGGTGTTGACCGCCCGTTTGCGCCCCTGGGTGAGGAAGACCTTGGTCGACCCAACGGCGAGGCCATGCAGGCGGCGTGGATCGATCCGGCCCTGGCGGGACGGTGTTTGCCGAACCAGCTTGTTGGCCTGCAACAGCCCATGAAACCGCGCCTTCAATCCGGCGGTGACTTTTTGGATTTCCGCCAAGTCAGCCGCAGTCAGCGGCGTGAGACTCTTCTCGCCGATGGTGGCCACGGCACAGTCGCGAGCCAGCTTCCCGGTCTGCTCCCCCATCGTGCGCTTGAGGATTTGCCCCAAATCCTCCGGCAGGTCGCTGTCGGCGGCCCCGATCAAGGCCTGGAGATCAGAGTCGGTGGCCAAAACAGATGAGGGCGCCTCTGGTGAGACGCCCTCGTGTGCTTGTGCCGTGTTGGCCGTGATGGTCTCGCTGTCGCCCGGGTCCGGGGGATGTCCGCTCTTCTCCTTCGTTTTGGGGGTGGTGGCGGTGTCGGCCAGGCAGTGGATGACCTGGCGGGCGTAATCCAGACAGGCCAGGCTGTCGGGACAGTGCTGGTTCATGGTGGAAAGGATGACCTCCAGCCGGGGCCGCAGCCCCGGCCAGTGGGTGTCGAGGTGATCGCCCTCCAGCCGACAGCGGGAGACCAGCTCGGCGACGCTCCAACTGCGCACCGTCAGCAGCAGCCAGTTGAGCACCGCATAGGCCGGCAAGAGCGGTTGGGATGGCGGGTGCAAGAAGACGTGACGGATCAGCCAGCGGAAGTTCTGCCGACAGCCGGGGAAGAGGGCGGCCAGTTCGCCCTCGACCCGCCAGTCCTCGAAGATGTTCCAAATATGTTTCTCCAACGGCGTCAGGGTTTCCCGGGCCATGGCGGCGAAGTCGGTATGACGGATATGGGCGGCTTCATGATCGATATAGCCGCGCACCAGGCCGAGGAAGGTGGGATCGCTGGCGGCGGGCAGGCTGGGAAGACGGATGACCCGGCCGGTAGTGTAGGCGTCGCTGCCGCCGATCTCGACGACGACGCCATAGGCGCGACCGAGGATGTCGGCCAGCAGCGGCAGGCACTGCAAAATCGCTTGTGTCATGATGGTCTCCTGTCAGGGGTTACCACAGTCCCAGACTGTCAAATTGGGGCGTGGACATGTCGGCGGGACATGCAAAGGGGGCGGCATCGTCGTCTGCGGCATCATCGTCAGGGGAGCCAATATTCAATGCCGGGCCGCTCGACGGCAGCGCCAGCAGACTACGCAGGGCATCTTCGGGCGATTGGCCGTCGATGATCTTCTGCCCGTGTTCGACCACGGCCAGCGGATCGCGCAGCAGGCAGACCAAGCCCTGCAGCATGACCAAATCGGCCCCCGTGATCGGTCCCTTGTCGGGAACCCGGAGCAAGGCGGCATCGAGCAGATCGACCATCGGGGTGACCCGAGGTTCGACGAAGCTCAAGCCGGACAGCTTGTGGCGCAGCCCGCGCAACGGCGACAGCGCCTTGGCCGACACCTCGCGTTTGCCGGCGAAGGTCTTGTGCCAGGCCTCGTCGGCGACCTTGGCCACCTCACCGAACAGGGTGGCGCCCAGGCCGGTGACGGCATCGAGCAATGGCCCGCCGACATCCGCCTTGCCGCTTTTGCGCGGCGGCACGATCTTGAACATCTGCCAGGCGAAGCCGAGACGGGCTCGTACCGTATCGACATCGACCAGAGAGCCGGCGATCAGCGGTTCCCAGCCCGGGTTGTTGGCGACCCATTGACGGATCGCCTCATCATAGCGAGCAAGGAACAGGTCTTTCTCCGTCCTGAAATCGGCGGCAATCGTCGCCAGGGCGTCGATCACCGTCTGGGTGGCGGTTTCGGGAATCGCCCAGCCGCCGAGGAAGCGCACGCCGTGGCGATCCAACAAGGTGACGGCGCGGCTTTTCAGAGTGGCGAAGATGCGCAGGTCTTCGGGGTTGCACACCTTCTTGCTGCCGAGCGAGGCCAGCTTTTCCGGCGGCAGGTCGAGACTGCCGAAATCGGCGGGGGTGAGTTTCTTGCGCGCTGACCAGATATTCACGTCGAGACGAAGTGCGGTCAGATGCTTGAGCACGGTGATGTCGGTGGTGGCCGGCTGAAGGGATGTCATGGGTGTTCTCCTGGGGTGAGATGAGGGAACTGAAATGAAAAACGGGAGCCATTGCGGGCTCCCGTTCAGGGTGTGTGGGATTGTTGGACCGGGTCCGGCGGATCGGCCGGCATTACCGGGAACAGGCGTTGTCCCAATTCGTGCAACAGCGCACGAGTGCTCGGCGAAGCGCGGAAGCCCAAGGCGCGATCCAGGGCATAGGTGAGCGGCTGCACGCCTTGGCGGGCCAAGGGCTGGAAGCGCAGGGTCAAATTGGCCCAGCGGATCAGCGTGCGGGTGGAGAAGGTGACTTCGATGGTTTCGCCCGGGCGTTGGTTGTCGCCGTTGCCGGCAAACAGACGGCGCACCTGGTTGGCATACTCGACCATGGTCCGCCGTAGGCCCTCGGGCAAAGCCGGGGCCAGGCTTTCCAGCAGTTTCACTTCGGCTTCCGGCTCGGGATAGCCGATCTCGCACAGCCAGAAGCGGTCCATGAAGGCGATGTTCTGCCGCAAGGTGCCCTGGTAGAGGCCGCTGTCATCGGCGCCGCCGTTGGTGTTGGCGGTGGCGACGAAGCGGAACATCGGATGCGGCGGGATGATCTCGCCGCCGTTCTCGGGCAGGCACAGCGGCGAGCCGTCGAGCACCCCGTTCAACCCGGCTGCCGTCGCCGGATCGAGCAGGTCGATTTCGTTGAGCAGGAACAGTCCGCCATATTTCATCGCCAAGGCCAGCGGACCATAACGGAAGCACATGGAGCCGTTCTCGACGCTGAGATGGCCAGCGAGGTCGGTGAACTCCAGCCGGCCATGGCCGGTGATGTCGAAGACCGGATAGTTGAGCTTGGCCGCCACCTGACGGATCAGGCTGGACTTGCCGGCGCCTGTCGGGCCGAACAGATAAAGCGCGTCGGCCGGGCTCATGAACCACACCACCAGTTCCCGCATGGCGTCGTGGAACAGGTAGGTGGGATCGGGCGTCGGGGTCTGGGCACAGGGAGTGGCGAAGCCCTTGATCGTCCGACCGGAGGCTTGGCGGCTGAACAAGGTGCCGGCGTCGATGTCGATGACCTGCAAGCGGCCGAGTTGGGACAGGATGTCTGTCATGGGGGAGGTTCCTTCTGGATGAGGGGGAGTGCCAAGGGAGGCAGATCGGCAGGCGGCCGTTGTCGCGGCCGTCCGACGAGGCTATAAGTGACCAACAACATGGTCAGGAGGTTGGAATGAACAGCGTCAATCTCGCCGACGCCAAGGCGCATCTCAGCGAATTGGTGGCGCAGGCGGAAGCCGGCGAAGCGGTCTGCATCACCCGTCGTGGCAAGCCGGTGGCGCGCTTGACCGCCGTCGCCACGCCGCATCGTCCCGTCGTGCTGTCGGCCCTGCGCGCCTTGACCGAAACGA
>DATGZW010000235.1:0-2013 GCA_035297005.1 Patescibacteria group bacterium | reverse complement strand
TTCCATCACCCGCCGTTATGGCGGCAGCGGTCTCGGCCTGACCATTTGCCGGCATCTGGTCGAACTGATGGACGGCCACATCGCCGTGTCCAGCGCTCCGGGCGAAGGCAGCATCTTTGCCTTTACCGCCCGCCTCGGCATTGGGGTGGAGCGTCGGAACCTCGCGGCCCGCCATCATCTCCACGGCCTGAAGACCCTGGTGGTCGATGATCAGGAAACCTCGCGGCATATTCTGCAGAGAATGATCGAATCCTGGTCCGGCCAAGTGGTGACCCTGCCTGATGGCGAGCGGGTCATCGAAGAAATCGAGCGCGCCGAAGCGGCGGGGGAACCGTTCGAACTCACTTTACTTGACTGGCAGATGCCGGGACGGAACGGCGTCGAGGTCGCCCGCCACATCCAAGAAGAAGCGGCGACCGGGCGCATGAAGCAGCCGCCAATGGTCATCATGGTGACCGCCTACGGCAAGGACAGGCTGCTGGAAGAATCCGGAACTACCCATCTTGATGGCTTCCTGACCAAGCCGGTGACACCGTCGTCGCTGTTCAACGCGGTCATGGGCGTGCGAGAGCCGTCCCTGGCGCAGCCCGTTGATGTCCGCCGGATGGATGTGACTCCTTACGATCTGGCGCTTCCGATCCACGGTTCCCGCGTCCTGCTGGTCGAGGACAACGCCATAAACCAGGAGGTGGCTCAGGAATTCCTGGAAAAGGCCGGGCTGGGCGTCGCCATCGCCAACAACGGGCGCGAGGGCGTGGAGTTGGTGCGCCGCGCGCAGTTCGACGTCGTGCTGATGGATCTGCAAATGCCGGAAATGGATGGGTTCGAAGCCAGCCGCCTGATTCGGACGCTTCCCAGCGGCGACAGTCTTCCCATCATCGCGATGACCGCGGCGGCGATGCCCAGGGACAAGCAGGCCTGCGCCGAAGCCGGGATGAACGACCACGTCTCGAAGCCGATTGTTCCCCGGGAATTGCTCACCGCGCTGGTCAGATGGGTCAAACCACGCGAGAGCGCCGAAGCCCCTGCCCCACTGCCCTTGCCGTTGGAGGAGCCCTTCCCCGACATTCCCGGCATCAACAGCCGGCAAGCCTTTGTACGGCTGGCTGGCAACCATACATTGTTTCTGTCGCTGCTCGGTCAAATGGCCGAACGCCACGGCAAGACGGTATCCGACGTGCAGGTGGAGATCGCGGCCAACAGGCCGAACGAGGCGGCCCGCCTTCTCCATACCTTGCGTGGGGTGGTTGGAAACGTCTCCGCCAATGATGTCGCCAACCTGGCAGCCGGGGCCGAAAACGCTATCAGGGATGGGGCATCCGACCGCGTCGGGGATATCCTGGGGCGCATTGACGATGCCATGGGCACCCTGGTGTCGGCCATCCGCATCCATTTGGCGGGTTTGGAGCCAGCGGCAGGTGATGCGGCATCGCCGGCAACAGGTCCGATCGACAAAGACGCGCTTGGCACTCTTGTAGCCGCGCTCCGCGCCCGCGATGCCGAGGCGTTGGATCATTTCGAATCGCTGCGACTCTCCATAGCGGCAAGTCGCGGGCGTGAATTCACCGCGCGGCTGCGGTCCGCCATCGATGGCCTGCGCTTCGAGGAAGCAGTGGACCTGTTGACCAAGAGTGGAGGGAGCCGATGAACCACGTCGTCGCATCCGCTGCTGTGCCGAGAATTCTGATCGTCGATGACGACCCGGGCACGATTCGCGTGCTGATACAGATCCTGAAGGATCTTGGGCGGATCGACTTCGCCACCAGCGGGCCTCAAGCGATCGACATGGCGACAACAAGTTGCCCGGATCTCATCCTGCTCGACATCGAGATGACTGGGATGGATGGATTTGCCGTCTGCCAAACCCTCAAGGGCAATCAGGTTCTGGCCGACGTGCCGATCCTGTTCGTCGCCGATGCACTGGCCAATCTGGCCGTGGCCTTCCACGACGGCGAGGCGACGGTAACGGTCGCCGACGGGTTGCCCACCGTTTCCGGGTACCGGAGCGAGTTG
>DATGZW010000234.1:0-2812 GCA_035297005.1 Patescibacteria group bacterium | reverse complement strand
CTGCTTGGTCGTGTAACGGCGTGGACTTTGCGGCACATAGCGGTTGCCGTATTGCGCGCCGATGACCTGACGGGCGGAGGCGATCGCTTCCGGCGCCATGTCGACGCCGTCGGTGCGCATATAGGTGATGAGGCCGGTGGTCTCGCCGCCGATTTCGACGCCCTCATAGAGGCGCTGGGCGATCTGCATGGTGCGGGCCGGCGCGAGGCCGAGCTTGCGCGAGGCTTCCTGCTGCAAGGTCGAAGTGGTGAAGGGCGGGTAGGGGTGGCGCTTGGCCTGTTTGCGTTCGACGCTGCCGACATGGAACTTGGCGGCCAGCACCTTGGCTTCGGCGGCCCGCGCGGCGGCTTCGTCGGGCAGGTCGAACTTGTCCAGCTTGGCCCCGTCGAGGCGGGTCAGCGCGGCGGTAATCTGGGTCTGGCGCGGGGTTTGGAAGTCAGCGTCCAGCGTCCAGTATTCCTGCGGGCGGAACACCTCGATCTCGCCTTCGCGTTCGCAAATCAGGCGCAGTGCCACCGACTGGACGCGCCCGGCGGAACGGCTGCCCGGCAATTTGCGCCACAGCACCGGCGACAGGGTGAACCCGACCAGATAATCCAGCGCGCGGCGGGCCAGATAGGCGTCGACCAACGGCTGGTCAAGCTCGCGCGGATTGCGCATGGCGTCGAGAATCGCTGTTTTGGTGATCTCGTTGAACACCACACGTTTCACGTCGATGCCCTTGAGCGCCTTACGCTCTTCCAGCACCCGGCGCACATGCCAGGAAATTGCCTCTCCCTCGCGATCCGGATCGGTTGCGAGGATCAACCCCTCGGCCCCCTTCAACGCGGCGGCGATTTCCCGAATGTGCTTTTCCGATTTCGGATCGGTTTCCCAATCCATCGCAAAGTCTTCGTCGGGGCGAACCGAGCCGTCCTTGGCCGGCAGGTCGCGGATGTGCCCGTAGCTGGCCAGAACGATATGGTCAGCGCCCAGGTACTTGTTGATGGTTTTCGCCTTCGCGGGCGATTCGACGACGACGACTTTCATGAAGATCTAAATGAGCTCTCGCTACGGCTTTTCGTGCCCTGTGCTTAGGGCAAGATCGAAACCTGGTTGCCCGGATGCCGTTCCAGTCTGCCCGCCAATTCGAGTTCGAGCAGGACCAGCGACACCACGGCTGGTGACAATTGGCATTGGCGGAGGATTTCGTCAACCGTCACGGGGGCGGGAGCCAAGGATTGGATAATTGTCCTACGCGCCTCGGCCAGCTCGGTCTCGTCCGGCTGAGAGGGCGAAGAGCCCTGAAAACCGCCGGTTTTGGGCTCGGCGAGGGGACGGCGCAGCATGTCGCCGAGCACCTGAAGGACATCGTCGGCGGATTCGATTAAAGTGGCGCCCTGCTTGATCAGGCCGTTCGGCCCCTGGCAACGTGGGTCCAGCGGCGAGCCGGGAACGGCAAAAACCTCGCGCCCTTGTTCCAAGGCCAAGCGGGCGGTAATCAGCGAGCCCGATTTGGGCGAAGCCTCGACCACCACCACGCCCAAGGCCATGCCGGATATCAGGCGATTGCGGCGAGGGAAATGCGAGGCCTGGGGCTGAGTGCCGGGCGGCATCTCGGAGACCGCGCAGCCGCTGGCGCAGATGCGCTGGTACAGTTCGGCGTTTTCCGGCGGATAGATGACATCGACGCCGCCAGCTAATACGGCGGCGGTGCCGGTGCCGAGCGAACCCTCATGCGCGGCGGTGTCGATGCCGCGCGCCATGCCCGACACCACCAAAAAGCCGGCGCGGCCCAGTTCGGTGGCCAGGGTATGCGCCATCCGCCGCCCGATGGCGGAAGCATTGCGGGCGCCGACCAGGGCCACGGCGGGGCGGGTCAGGATGTGCGGATTGCCGATGACGGTAATCAGCGGCGCGGTTTCAAGGCTGCGCATGGCAGGGGGGTATTGCGGCTCGCTGCTGGCCAGCATGATCCCGCCCAGCTTGTCCAGCGCCGCCAATTCGCGTTCGGCGGCGGCTTTCGAGGTGACGCTGATCGGCTTGCGCCCGCCGCCGCGCTTGGCCAGTTCGGGCAAGGCCTCCAACGCCCGCCCGGCGGTGCCGAAGCGCTCCAGCAGGCGATAGAAGGTGACCGGCCCGACATTCTCGCTGCGGTAGAGGCGCAGCCAGTCGAGGCGTTCGGCGGAGGTCAAGTTGCGGTTGTCTGTTCCCATGGTGTCGCCACCTTGCGCGAGCGACAGGAACAAGTCAAGAACGGTTTATGGATTGCCTAAGCCGTCTTTTTCTTCCCAATATGCGGTTCGGTGCCGGCAATCAGGCGGCGGATGTTGGTTTCATGGCGGATGAAGCCCAGTACCGCCAGCCCGGCGGCCATCGCGGCATGCGCCGGGGTGGCGAAGACCAAAGCGGTGAGGGGCGCCAAAGCCAGCGCCGCCAGCGCCGCCAGCGACGAGATGCGGAACACCGCTGCCACTGCCAGCCAGGTTAGGATGGCGCCGATTCCGACCGGCCAGGCGGTGACCAGCAGTACACCCAAGGTGGTGGCGACGCCCTTGCCGCCTTTGAACTTCAGCCAGACGGGGAAGTTGTGGCCGAGCACGGCGGCGAATCCGGCGATTAGACCGGCCTCGGGTCCGCCGATCCAGGCGGCGACGAAAGCGGCGAGAGCGCCCTTGCCGCCGTCGAGAATCAGCGTCGCCGCCGCCAGATCCTTGCGGCCCGAGCGCAGCACGTTGGTGGCCCCGATATTACCCGAACCGATAGCGCGAATATCGCCCAATCCGGCCAGTTTCGTCAGCACCAGACCGAACGGCACTGAGCCCAGCAGGTA
>DATGZW010000233.1:0-2349 GCA_035297005.1 Patescibacteria group bacterium | reverse complement strand
TATTGTTTTGGCCGCCAAACATGATTACGTGAGTAATCCCGAACTCGAACGTCGACAGGGGTTTGAAAACTATGATCTGACCCGACAGCCTGGGATACGGGTATGAGCTTGATGTTGCCGCGGGTGGCGTATCGAAGGGCCGATAGTGATCCAACTGGCCGAAGAACGCCTCGCTGCGAAACGGCCCGAGATAGCGCAGAAAGCCCGGCAGGTAGGCGGGATGGACGTTGGCAATCCGGACCGCCGGGAAGGGCCGCGCATTGTCGCCTTGTGACAGCGCGCCATAATAGCCGGTTCCCCAATACATCTCATGTTCTCCGAAGGAAACTGCGGCGTTGCCGAAATCGACCACCGCCTCTGCGCGCAGCAGACTGAAGCGACCTCTGGTGGAGCCGTTGACACCCGCCGGCGCGCGGGTGAGCGGCCCCGCCATCGCTCCCTCGCCGTAGGCGGTGAAAAATTTGTCGATCCCGAGCCATGCCGAGGTGCGCACCACCTCATTGTTGGATACGGAGGTCGGCAGGTCGTCATTATTGGGCAGCAGCGGCGTCGCCTCGACCGCATGAAGCTGTTCACCAACCTGGTCGGTGGGACCAAAGTCCCGACGCTGACCGGTTGAGTAAACATACTGGGCTTCGATTCGCTCGACCGGCACAACCATGGTCGGTTGATCATCTTCGGCGTCATTCTCCAGCCAGTGAATCTCTTCAGCCAACTCCGCCCGCAAATCCTCGACCATCTCTTTGGCCAGCGGCAGCGCCGGCGAAGGGCCGCTGTGCTCGGCATCGCCCATCATCCGCTCAGCTTCCAGGGTCAGCCGTGCCGCCTCGACCCGGGCAATGGGCCGGACTTCCTGCAGGTAGGTTTCCAGCAATCCCAGGCTGTTAAGGGTGTCCAATTCGGTGTAGATTGCGCTGTCCAGGGGGATGTACACCACATAGGTGGAGGCGGCGGCGCGCCGTACAAAGCCGGCGCTCAACAAGAGCAGCACGAAGATAATCCGCCGTCCGGACCTAAGCGGCCGAAGATTAGGCATCACTGTTCCACCCCTGATTCCCGGTTCGCCCGGGGCTCACAGTTTGGTGGCCAGCAACGCCACGACGGCAAAGGCCTGGGCGGCGTTGGCGATTATAGTTGACACGCTGAGCGCATATTGGGTCTTGATGAAGGTCTGCACGTCGGAGGGCACATAGATCGTGTCGCCAGCCACGAGGTGCTCGCCCATCAGGCCGCCTGAAATAACCGATGAAAATGGAAAAGTGTGCGCCGCGTTCAGCCCGGTCTGCGTGATCACCGAACCGTCGGCTTTGACCACCATGATCAAGTCTTTATCCGCGTATGGGGTGGGGCCGCCGGCGCGGTACAGGTAATCGCGGACCGTCCAGCCCGGCTGCGCGGTGATCGAACTGGGCTCGTTGACCGAACCCAGGATACTGACCGAGGCCGGGGTCATCGGTATCGAAATGGTATCGCCGCTCTGGAGGACCACGTCGTCGGGCGAACCGGCCAGCGCGTTAAGGTCCTCCATGTGCACGACCATCCGGCCCGTAGCCTGTTGGGTCTGGGCCTGGGTGAGCAGGTTTTGCAGATTGACCATCATCGCCGTGTTGTTTGAATGCCCGCCCGGGGCGTCGGATGACACCGCATTGAACATGGTAAACTGCGCCAATCCCTGCGTCAGTTGCGTCACGCTCTCGTTTAAGCGCTCCTGCTCGATTTGCTGAACGCTTTGGCGGGTGAAGACGATCCCCTTGGCGAAAGCGCTGCTGGTAAAGCCGCCGCAACTGATGAGCAGAGAGCTGAGCCGTTCGTCGCGATGGATCGGATAGGTTCCCGGACGCATTACTTCGCCGCCGACCATCACCATCCACGGATCGTGGTAGCCGCTTGCGACCGTGACATAGACCTGGTCGTTCCTGGTCAGCAGCGGATCGTCGACCGTCCTGCCCTGGGACTTACGCAGATTTGCGTACAAACGTACATAGCGGGTGCTGCCACCGTCGACGATCTCGGTGCGGTCGACCTGGATTTTGCGGAAGTCGGCGTCATCCTTGAGCCCACCCGCAAGATAGAGGAGATCGCTGATCTTCATGCCGGGGTTCAGCGCGTAGCTGCCCGGCAGTTGCACCTCTCCGGTGACGGTCGCAACCGGCGCCTGGCGCAAGGCGTCCTCGTTGAAAATATCGACCTCATCCAGCGGTTCCAGCATCTCGTCGGCCGGATTGCGCGGCTCGCCCGTCAGGGCCTTTGCCAGATTGACCTGGATGAACTTCTGGCGCATCGAAGGATAGGTCATTCGGCGCAGCACGGCGTATTTGAACGAGGTATGCTCGGCCACTCCACCGCCAA
>DATGZW010000232.1:0-2405 GCA_035297005.1 Patescibacteria group bacterium | reverse complement strand
CGCCGAGGGCGAAGACCGCCGAGACCAGATCATGGCGCACGCCCTGTTCGCGCAGATGCACCTTCAGGCGGTCGGCGAAGAAGTCGAGCAGATCCTGCGACGCCTGTTCGGACGACAGCGCCAGCGGCACCGAGAACTCGGCATGGGCCAGCCCGAAGAAGGCCTTGAGCGGCAGCCGAAGTTTGTTTTCCAGCACCAGACGGATCACGCCCAGAGCAGCACGGCGCAGGGCGAAGGGGTCTTTCGAGCCGGTCGGTTTTTCATCGATGGCGAAAAATCCAACCAGACTGTCGATCTTGTCGGCCATCGCCACCGCCACCGAAACCGGAGCGGTCGGGCAAGGATCGTTGGGGCCTTGCGGGGCGTAATGGCCGGCGACGGCATCGGCGATCTCGGGCGATTCGCCGTCGGCCAAGGCGTAATAGCGGCCCATCACGCCTTGCAGTTCGGGGAACTCGCCGACCATTTCCGACGACAGATCGGCCTTGGCCAATTCCGCCGCCCGTGCCGCCTGCGCCACCTCGGCACCGTCAATATAGACGGCCAGATGCTTGGACAGCATCGTCATCCGCTCGACTTTGTCCAGCATGGTGCCCAGCTTGGCGTAATACAGCCGCTCGGCCAGCTTGGGCAGGCGGCTGGCCAGGGTGGCCTTGCGGTCGGTGTCCCAGAAGAACTTGGCGTCGGACAGGCGGGCGCGCAGCACCCGCTCGTTGCCGGCGACGATGGCGCGGCCGCCGTCCCCCGCCTGCATGTTCGACACCACCAGGAAGCGGTTGGCCAGACGGCCATCAGCCGTCAGCAGCGAGAAGTATTTCTGGTGCGAGCGCATCGAGGTGATCAGCACCTCGTCGGGCACATCCATGAAGGCTTGGTCGATGGAGCCGACCAGCACCACCGGCCATTCAACCAGCCCGGTGACTTCGGCCAACAGACCCTCGTCGGCGCGCAGGGTCAGGCCTTCCGCCTTGGCGGCAGCTTCAGCCTGAGCCAGGATCGAGGCGCGGCGCTCGACCGGATCCAGCACCACGCGGGCGGCAGCCAGCTTGGCGGCGTAATCGGCGAAATTGGTCACGGTGAACGGCTCGGGAGCCATGAAGCGATGGCCGACAGTGGCATTTCCTGCCGTATTAGGGCCGAAGCTCACCGGCACCACGGCGCCGTCGAACAGGCAGATGATGCCCTGCAACGGGCGCACCCAGCGCACCGACAGCGTGCCCCAGCGCATCGATTTCGGCCAGGGGAAGTCGGCCATGGTCTGTTCGACCACGTCCTTGATCACCTCGGCGGTGGCGCGGCCTTGCTTGGCGATCACGGCGAAATAGAATACGCCCTTACCGGTGTCGCGCTGTTCGCATTGCTCGACGGTGACGCCTGCCCCTTTGAGGAAGCCGTCCAGCGCCTGCGGCGGCGCACCGACACGGGGGCCGCGGCGTTCTTCCGAGACGTCGGGCGTGGCGGCGGGCAGGCCGTCAATAACCAGCGTCAAGCGGCGCGGAGTTACGAAGGAACGAGCGGACCCGATGGCGAGGCCGTTCTTCTTCAGCCCCTCGACGACCATCTTTTCCAGATCCTCGGCGGCGCGCGCCTGCATCCGGGCGGGGATTTCCTCGGACAGGAGTTCCAGCAGCAATTCGGCCATGATTACGCCTCCACCGTCTTGGGTTGACGGCTGGCCAGCCAGCCTTCGCAGCAGGCTTTGGCCAAAGCGCGGACGCGGCCGATATAGGATTGCCGTTCGGTCACCGAGATGACGCCGCGCGCATCCAGCAGGTTGAAGCGGTGGCTGGCCTTGATGCACTGGTCATAGGCGGGCAGCGCCAGACCGGCTTTCAGCAGCGCCACGCATTCGGTCTCGGCGTCGATGAAGTGTTGCAGCAACATATCGGTGTTGGCGTACTCGAAGTTATGGGCGGAGTATTCCTTCTCAGCCTGAAGGAAGACTTGGCCATAGGTGACGCCGTCGCCGTTGAAGTCCAGGTCGTAGACGTTCTCGACGCCCTGGATATACATCGCCAAGCGTTCCAGGCCATAGGTCACTTCGACCGCGACAGGGTCGCATTCGATGCCGCCGACCTGCTGGAAATAGGTGAACTGCGTTACCTCCATGCCGTCGCACCAGACTTCCCAGCCCAGGCCCCAGGCACCCAAGGTCGGGCTTTCCCAGTCGTCCTCGACGAAGCGGATGTCGTGCGCATTGGGGTCGATACCCAGCGCGCGCAGGCTGTTCAGGTACAGCTCCTGCGGATTTTCCGGCGACGGCTTCAGCAGCGCCTGGAACTGATAATAATGCTGCAAGCGGTTGGGATTCTCGCCGTATCGGCCATCCTTGGGCCGCCGCGACGGCTGCACATAGGCGGCCTTCCAGTGGTCCGGCCCCAGCGCGCGCAAGGTCGTCGCCGGGT
>DATGZW010000231.1:0-2403 GCA_035297005.1 Patescibacteria group bacterium | reverse complement strand
ATGCTGTTTCCTAAGCGCATGCAGGCCGGCGTGTCGGTGCTGATCGGGCTGACCGCCACCATGGCCCCGACCATCGGCCCGACCTTGGGCGGCTGGCTGACCCAAAGCCTAAGCTGGCACTGGCTGTTCCTGATTAATGTGGTGCCGGGCGTCATCGTGGCGACGATGGTCTATCTGTTCGTGCATGTGGACAAGCCGCAGCCGCATCTGCTCAAGGGTTTCGACCTGCCGGGCATCCTGTGCGTGGCGCTGTTCCTCGGCTGCC
Source organism: Patescibacteria group bacterium (assembly GCA_035297005.1). Lineage (GTDB taxonomy): Bacteria > Pseudomonadota > Alphaproteobacteria > Rhodospirillales > Magnetospirillaceae > DATGZW01. Next base: position 2,138 of record DATGZW010000231.1, on the reverse strand, counting down.
TGGAATATGTGCTGGAGGAAGGCCCGACCAACGACTGGTTCGGCGATACCACCATCGCCACGGCAGCGGTGCTGTCGGGCATCGGCTTCGTGCTGATGATCGCCCGCGAACTGACTGCCGAGCATCCGGTGGTCGATCTGTTCGCCTTCAAGGACCGCAACTTCCTGATCGGTTGCATCTTCAGCTTCGTCATCGGCACCGGGCTTTATGGCGCGGTCTATGTGCTGCCGCTCTATCTGGCGCGGGTGAAGCATTACGACTCGTTGGAAATCGGCGTCACCATGATGGTTACCGGGCTGTTCCAGTTCCTCTCGGCCCCCATCGCCGGCATCCTGGCGAAAAAGATGGATCTGCGGCTGATGCTGGGGATGGGATTGGCGTTGTTCGGCGCCGGATTGTTCCTCAATTCCGGGGTGACCTCGGAATGGGGCTATTGGGATTTGTTCCTGCCCCAGGCGGTGCGCGGGCTGTCGCTGATGCTGTGCTTCGTGCCGATCAACCAGTTGGCCCTGGGCATGCTGCCGGCGCACGAGGTGCAGAACGCCAGCAGCCTCTACAACCTGATGCGCAATCTGGGCGGAGCCATCGGCTTGGCGTCCATCAACACCGTGGTGATCGACCGCATGGCCGTGCACAGCCTGCATCTGAGCGAGCAACTGACCAATGCCCGCGCCGTCGTCGGCGACCAGATGGAGGCGATGAGCCAATATCTGGAGCCGAGCTTCGGTGAGATGGCCGACAAGGCGGCGCTGGGGCTCTTAGCTGAACGGCTGCAAACCCAGGCGATGGTGCTGAGCTTTTCCGATGTATTCATCATGATGGGCTCGGTGTTCGTCGCGGCGTTGCTGCTGATGCCTTTCGTGCGCAAGGTCGGCGGCGGTTCTGGCGGCGCTCCCGCCCATTGAAGCGGCGGCTTACGGTCCTTTATCTGTTGATGCATGGACGAAAGGGGCGTGTTTTCGCGGTTTTGCCGAACTCCTGTCCCGCGATGACGGTTCTCCCTTTCGCCCGTCCCCCCGGATCTTTGCCGGGGTTAACCTTTCGGCCTTGCCTTTTTCGTCGCCGCACCTGATATAGTGCCCCTGGGAGGCTGGCGACGGACGAACCTGTCGCCAACCCGGTCAGGTCCGGAAGGAAGCAGCCGTAACGATTTCTGGTTCGGGTCGCCGACCAGTCTCCCACCTCACTCCTTAGTTTCCGGGCGTAATGACCGAAGCCCCAGCCGCCACTCCGTATCGCGTGCTCGCCCGGAAGTACCGGCCATCCGATTTCGCCGGACTGATCGGGCAAGAGGCGCTGGTTCGCACCCTGAGCAACGCCATCCAAAGCGGACGGCTGGCGCATGCGTTCGTCCTGACCGGCGTGCGCGGTGTCGGCAAGACCACGACCGCCCGCATCATCGCCCGCGCCTTGAACTGCGTCGGCGTCGATGGCAAGGGCGGGCCGACCACCGAGCCCTGTGGCGTCTGCGACCACTGCCGCGCCATCGCCGAAGATCGCCATGTCGATGTGCTGGAGATGGACGCCGCCAGCCGCACCGGCGTCAACGACATCCGCGAATTGATCGACGGCGTGCGCTACCGGCCAACCTCGGCGCGCTTCAAGATCTACATCATCGATGAAGTGCACATGCTGTCGACGGCGGCGTTCAACGCCTTGCTGAAGACGCTTGAAGAGCCGCCCGAGCATGTGAAGTTCATCTTCGCCACCACCGAAATCCGCAAAATCCCGGTCACCGTGCTGTCGCGCTGCCAGCGCTTCGATTTGCGCCGTGTCGAGATGGATGTGCTCCAGGCGCATTTCGCGGCCATTGCCGAAAAGGAAGGCGCGGATATCGCCCCGGCGGCTTTGGCGATGATTGCGCGGGCTTCGGATGGTTCCGTGCGCGATGGGTTGTCGCTGCTGGATCAGGCGATTTCGCATGGCGCCGGCAAAGTCAGCGAGGAACAGGTCCGCGACATGCTGGGTCTGGCCGACCGCGCCCGCGTGTTCGATCTGTTCGACGCGGTGATGAAGGGCGATATCGGCTCGGCCCTCGACCAAATGGCCCAGCAATATGCCGTCGGCGCCGACCCGGTGGTGATCGTCCAGGATATGCTGGAACTGACCCATTGGCTGACCCGCCTCAAGCTGTCGCC
>DATGZW010000230.1:0-5437 GCA_035297005.1 Patescibacteria group bacterium | reverse complement strand
CCGCCTTGGAATGCTTGGCTTCCCCCGCCTTCAGATAGCGGTCGAAGACGGCGCAGGCGGCGCGGACCAGGGGGCGACCGGCTTCGGTCATGGTCAGGGTGCGGCCCTGGCGGGTCATCAGCCCATCGGCCTCCAGATCCTTCAGCACCGGCGAGTCGAGGTCATTGTCGAAGCGGATCGGATCGACGTTCAGTTCGGCGCATAGCGCGTCGAGGTCCAGCGTCAAATCGCACATCAGCCGCTCGATGACGGTGCGGCGCAGGCGATCCTCGTCGGTGACGGCGACGCCGCGCACTGCGGCCAGACGGCCGGCACGGATTTCGGCTTTGTATTGACCGATGCCGCCTTCATTGGCGACATAGCCCTGGGGCAGCGAGCCGATACCCGACGCGCCGAAGCCGATCAGCACCGGCTCGGCATCGGTGGTGTAGCCCTGGAAATTGCGGTGCAGCCGCTGTTCAGTCAGGGCCACCGCCATTTCGTCGTCGGGGCGGGCGAAGTGGTCCAGGCCGATCTGCACATAGCCATGCTGCTTGGTCAGCCGCGCCGTGGCAGTTTCGTACTGGCGCCAGCGTTCGGCCATGTCGGGCAGAGCTTCTTCGGGAATCAGCGTCTGATGCTTCTTCATCCACGGCACATGCGCATAGCCGAACAGGGCGATGCGGCGCGGAGTGAAGCCGACAGCCAGATCCATGGTCTCGATCAGGCTTTCGCAGGTCTGATAGGGCAGGCCGTAGATCAAATCCATGTTGATTTCGGGCACGCCATACTGGCGCAGCCAGCCGATGACCTGGGCGGTGACGTCATAGGGCTGGATGCGGTTGATGGCTTTCTGCACCACCGGATTGAAGTCCTGCACGCCGATGCTGGCGCGGGTGACGCCGCAGCCGGCCATGGCCTTGACGTAGTCCTCGTCGGCGGTGCGGGGATCCAGCTCGACGGCGATCTCGGCATCCGGGGCAATGAGGAACTTGCGGCGCAGGCGGTCGATGGTGGCGACGAAATCGTCGGGCGTCAGAATGGTCGGGCTACCACCGCCGAAATGCACATGCTTGGCGGTCATGCGGGTGGGCAGGCGGTCGGCGACCATGTCGATCTCGCGCCACAACGCGTCCATGTAGTCGGCGACCGGGGCGTATTGCTTGGTGATCTTGGTGTGACAGCCGCAGAACCAGCACATCTCGGCGCAATAGGCGATGTGCAGGTACAGCGACAGCGACGCCTCGGCGGGCAGTTCGGATAGCCATTGGCCATAGCGCTCGGCGCCGACGGCAGGGCCGAAATGCGGCGCGGTGGGATAAGAGGTATAGCGGGGAACCCGCAGATCATACTTGGCCGCAAGATCGGGGCGCATGGCAAATCCTGAGGAAGAGGAGTTTTACCCTACCCTGGTTCGCGGGCGGGATGCAACCCGACGGCAACAAGGGGTATCGGCTTAAGAGGGCGTTGTCAGTTGCCGATTTCGAACCACTGTTGGAATGCGCGTTACCAATAGCCGTCGTCACCGGCCTTGTGCCGGTGATCCACGCCGGGGTGCACATCCGGCCGAGTTAGGGGGAGACCGACCGTTATCTCGCCGAACCGAGTGGATGGCCGTGACAAGCACGGCCATGACGACTTGTGTGTGGGCGGGTGCCATCCGATAGCCTATGGAGCCAGCCGCCGCCGTTTAAGACTCGAAGTCGAATGGCTGGTCGAGCAGCGGCAGCAACTCGTCCGCGGGCACTGGGCGGCTGAAAAAATAGCCTTGAGCACTGTCGCAGTGATGCTGGCGCAGGAAGTTGAACTGGCCGGTGGTTTCCACCGCTTTGGCCACCACTTGCATGCGCAGGCTATGGGCGGCGGCGGTGGCGGCACGCACCAGCTTGGCTTCGTCGGGGTTGGTGGTGACGTCGCGGATGAAATCGGGGGCGATTTTCAGCACGTCCACCGGGGTATGGCGCAAGGTGCGGAAGTCGGTACGGCCAGCGCCGAAGTCGTCCAGGCTGACCCGTGCCCCCAGTCCGCGCAAGGCCTCGATGGCGTGGACGGTAAGGGGATTGGCTTCCATCGCCAGGGTTTCCGGCAGTTCGACATCAAGGATGGTGGCGGGCAATCCGGTCTCGGCCAGCAGCGCCGCCACGCCCGCGACGAAGCCTGGTTGATGCAGTTCAGCACGGCAGACGTTGACGCACAGGCGCACCCCGGCATGACCGGCGCCCCGCCAGGCGACGGCCTGGATAAAGGCGGTGCGCATGGCCCAGCGGCCGATAGAGTGGATCAGCCCGGCTTCGATGGCCAGCGGCAGAAACTGGCCGGGCACCATCAGGCCGATATCGGGATGCCGCCAGCGCAACAAGGCTTCGGCCCCGATGACGTCGCCATCGGTCAACGAGACGATCGGCTGGTAATGCACCTCTAAGCGGTCCTCTGCCAGGGCGCGGCCCAAAGCGGCTTCCAGCGCTTGATGCTCGAAAGCTTTTTCCGACAAATCGGCGGAAGCGAAGCGGAAGGAGTCGCGTCCCTGCTTCTTGGCCGCGTACATCGCCTCGTCGGCTTGGTGCAACAACTCGGCAAGGTCCGCGCCATCGCCGGGATACAGGCTGATGCCGATGCTGGTGGTGACCCGGTGCGGCTGCCCGTTTAGTTGGAACGGCTGGGCGAACTGGCGCAGGATCTTTTGGGCGACGGTGGCGGCATCGCGGAAGTCGTTGACGTCCTCGACGATCAAGGTGAATTCGTCGCCGCCCATGCGGGCCACGGTGTCTTCGTTGCGCACCGCATGGTGCAGGCGCTCGGCCACCTGCTGCAACAGGGCGTCGCCAGCCAGATGGCCCAGGCTGTCGTTGATTTGCTTGAAGTGGTCAAGGTCGAGGAACAGCACGGCGATGGTCAACTGGTTGCGCTGGGCGCGGGCCATGGCGCGTTCCAGCCGTTCCAGGAACAGTGCGCGGTTGGGCAGGCCGGTCAGGGTATCGTGGTTGGCCCGGTGGTTCAGCTTCTCCTCGCTTTGCTTGCGCGAGGTGATGTCGCTGAACACAGCGACGTAATTGCCAACATCGCCGGCCTCGTTCTTGACGGCGCTGATATTGATCCACTCGGCGTAGATTTCGCCGGTTTTCTTGCGGTTCCAGATTTCGCCGCGCCAGAATCCCTGCTCGCGGATGTCGCGCCACAGGGCGGCATAGAAGTCGGGGCCATGGCGGCCCGAGGACAGCACCGACGGTGTCTTGCCCAGTACGTCTTCCGGCTCGAAGCCGGTCAGGCGGGTGAAGGATGGGTTGACATGCACCACGCGCTGTTCGGCGTCGGTGACGAAGACGCCTTCGCTGGTCGCCTCCAACACCTTGGCGGCCAGACGCAACTGGTCTTCCATGGCCTTGCGCGGGGTGATGTCCTCGACCATGCCGACGGCGAAATGCGGCTGGGTGTCGGGGCCGCGCACCAGCGACAAATTGACCCGGCCCCAGGCGAAATGTCCGGCCTTGGGAACGAAGCGGGCCTCCAGCGAGAATTCGTCACGCCGCCCGCTCAGCAGTTCATCGGCCAATCCCAACACCTGGGCTTTGTCGTCGGAATGCAGGTAGTCGGATAGATGGGCGTCATGCGATTCGGCCGGATCCTCGCCCAGCATGCTGCACAAGGCGGGGTTGGCGCTGAACAGTCGCCCGTCGCGGTCGATCAGGCCGATGCCCAGGCCGGCATTTTCGAAGACGGCGCGGAACTGGCCTTCGCTGCGGCGCAAATTGGCGTCGGCATGCGAACGTTCGATGGCGTAGCGGATGGCGCGGCGGATCGGGTCGGCGCTGCCTTGGCCCTTGACCAGATAATCCTGCGCGCCGCGCTGCACCGCTTGCAGGGCCAGTTCGTCGTCGTCGGTGCCGGTCAGCACGACGATGGGCAGCATCGGGGCGAAGGCGCGCAGGCGGGCTAGGGTCTCCAGGCCATGCGAATCGGGCAGAGACAAATCCAGCAGGGCGACGTCGAACTCGCGCTCGCCGGCCTTGATCAAGGCCGCCTTCAGAGTTTCGGCAATGCTGAAGGTGAACTGCCCCGGCGCCTTTTCGCGCAGCAGCAGCTCGACCAGACGGGCGTCGCCAGGATTGTCTTCGACCAGCAGAATGGCGATAGGAGCGGCGGCGGGAAATGGCATCGAGAGGCCTAGCGGGGCGGCAACTTGACCACGCGCCCCCAGAAATCGGCGACCGACTTGATCACCGAAATGAAGCTGTCGAGATCGACCGGTTTGGCGACGAAGCAGTTGGCGTGCAGGTCGTAGCTGCGGATGATGTCCGGCTCGGCCTGCGAGGTGGTCAGCACCACCACCGGAATGCGGCGCAGATCGGGATCGGCCTTGATTTCGGCCAGCACCTCGCGGCCATCCTTGCGGGGCAAATTGAGGTCGAGCAGCAACAGGTCCGGGCGCGGCGCCGAGGCATAGCCATCGAGCTTGCGCAGGAAACGAATGGCTTCGACGCCATCGGGAACGACATGCAACCGGCCGGGAACGCCGCCTTCTTTCCACGCTTCGGCGGCAAGGCGCGCATCCCCCGGATTGTCCTCAACCAAGAGGATCTCCAAAGCATCGCCAATCTGCCCCACGGATAATCCTCCTAACATCGACTGGCCGTCAGTCTATGCGGTTCGTCGTCCGATGCAAACGGGAAGGTGTGCGCGCGCGGATAAAGTTTTACATCCTTCAGCTTCCGGTAGGGCCGGACAGGCTGTAGATATCGCTTGGGGTGTCCACCAGGGCGAACAACAGGCGTCCGCATACCGCCAGCACCAGCAGCGCCAGCAGGATTCGCATGTGCTCGGCGCGCAGTTTGGAGCCGAAGCGGGCTCCCAGTTGAGCCCCGGTGACGCCGCCGATCAGCAGGGTCAGCATCAGCACCACATCGACCGTCTGGGTGTGAATGGCTTGCAGGAAGGTCACGTTGGCGGTAACGAAAATGACTTGGAACAGCGAGGTGCCAACCACCACCGAAGTCGGCATCTCCAACAGATAGATCATCATCGGGACCATGATGAAGCCGCCGCCGACGCCCATGATGGCCGACAGCACACCACCCACCGCGCCCACCGACAGCGGCAGCAGGGCGCTGATATACAGCCCCGAGCGGCCGAAGCGCATCTTCAGCGGCAGGTTGGCCCAGCGGTGGCGGTGGCGTTTATGCGGGGTCATTGGCCGACGAGACAGCAGCACCGCGCGGACGCCTTCGATCAGCATGGTGATGCCGACGAAGCCGAGGAACAGCACGTAGCAGATATTGATGACCAGATCGACCTGACCGGTGCTTTGCAGCCAGGCGAACAACTGGACTCCCAGCGACGAGCCGATCAGGCCGCCGGCAATCAGCATGCAGCCCATCTTGATATCGACGTTCTTGCGCCGCCAATGGGCGATGACCCCGGACACCGAAGCGCCCACCACCTGATTGGCCCCCGAGGCCACGGC
>DATGZW010000229.1:0-2815 GCA_035297005.1 Patescibacteria group bacterium | reverse complement strand
GATCTGATCACACGGCTGGTCTGCTTCTTGGGACATCCGCCATCTAAGGATTAGGTGTGTCTGCTACATAATTCCGCGCATTCCCGAACTGGCGGCGGCGGGCAAGGTTGAGATTCTGGCGCGACGACGGCTAGGTTTCGGCAGTCTGTATCACGAAGGGTATTCGTTACTGATTTGGCGCCCCATTGTAAGCGCCGGGCACCACGTCCCTTGAGCGCGGATGCCGCCATCCGCGAAGGGAATCGCTTGCGTGATCTGGGGCATGTGGATGCGGCGATAGGCGCCTATCGCCGCTGTCTCGCCGAACAGCCCGATCGTGACGAGGCCCGCCGCAACCTGCTGGTGGCGTTATTGAGTTCCACGCGTTTGAATGCGGACGAACGGTTCGCCGAGCATCTGGCCTTCGGCGAACGGCTGGCCGCCCGCGCTCCCGCCCAGATGGTCCCTCTCGCCAATATAGCCGATCCAAATCGGCGGCTACGTCTTGGCTACCTGTCCAGCAATTTCGCTAATCATCCGGTAGGTCGTGCCATTCGACCGTTGTTCGAACATCGCGACCGCCAAGCCTTTCAGATCTTCTGCTACGCCGAGAACGAGATGCTGGACCCGGTGGGCGACCATTTGCGCGGCCTGGCGGATGGCTGGCGCGGCACAATGGGTTGTTCGGACTCCATGGTTGCCAACATGATACGGTCGGATCAAATCGATATTTTAATCTGTCTGGCTGGCCATCTTGATCGGAATCGCCTTGCCGTCTGCGCGCATCGATCAGCCCCGATTCAGGTCAGCTACCATGATGCCGCCACCAGCGGACTGGCTGCCATGGATTATTTGCTGACCGATCGTTTTCTCTCGCCGCCTCATGATACCGAGCTTTTCACCGAGCGGCTGATCCGCCTGCCCAGCCTGATGTATATGCCTTTTCCCGATGGTGCTCTCGCCCCGTCCCCACGGCAGCATGGCGGAAAAGTTGTTTTTGGCGGCTTCAACTCACCGGCCAAGACGTCGCCAGAAATCTTGGAGCTTTGGGCTGCGCTGTTGCGGCGGGTGGCGGAATCGCGCCTGCTGTTGCGTTGGCGCGATGCCTATGATGATCCGGTGCTGTGTCAGGATCTGCGGAACTTTTTTTCCGCTCGCGGCATATCCGCTGACCGGCTGGAATTGCGCGGCCGGGCCGATGGGCATCCCCTGAACATCTATAATGACGTGGATATCACCCTGGATTCCTACCCATTCTCGGGCTCAACGGTCAGCCTTGAATCGTTGTGGATGGGCGTTCCGGTGATCACTTGGTCCGGGGCCGGCATGGTTGGTCGATGGTCGGCGGCCTTGCTCAACGCGGTGGGATTGGGTCACCTGGTGGCCACCGACGGGGCCGATTATATCGAGCGGGCCGCAGCCCTGGCGGCGGCGGAAGATTTCCGCGACGGGCTGCGGCTCACCTTGCGCGACCGTGTGGCCACCTCGCCCCTGTGCTATGGGCCGGGCAAGTGCCGCCAGGTCGAGCGGTTGTTCCGTGCAATCTGGCGCCGCTGGTGCCTAGGGCAAAAGTTTCCAGCCCAATCCGGACGTGGTATCGTAAACCCATAGTCCATATTGATTGCTTCTTTCAGGGGGAGGGCTGGCGGTGCCGTTCGACCGCTTGAATCTGAAGCCAATTCAGATTTGCCCCGATCACCCTGACCTCATTCGGTCGATACAGCGAGGTCTCATGTCCCAGCCGCTCGTTTCCATCTTCATGTTCTGCAAGGACCGTCAGGAATCAGTCGCGCGGGCCATCGACAGCGTGCTCGGCCAGAGTTGGCCTCAAATTGAGATCGTCGTCCAGGATGCCGCTTCGACCGATGGCACCCTTGAAATTCTCAAGGGTTTTGGCAACGCCATCAAGCTTGTTTCCGCTCCTGACAGCGGGCCCGCCGAAGGATTCCATCGGGCCCTGCAACGGTGCAGGGGCGTCTATATCGGTAGCTGTTTGTCGGACGAAGAGTTGCAGCCCGATGCGGTCGAGCGAGCCGTCGCCTATCTGGAAAGCCATCCCGGCGCCGGGGCCATTACCGGAGACGCGGAAATCATCGATATTAACGGCAGGGTCATTGGGCAATACATTAGCAAGGAGTTCGCCCTAATTTCCTACCTGACCGGAGAGTATTGTCCCTTCTTCGTGTCCAGTTTCTTTCGTCGGCAGGCTCTCGTGGATGTCGGCATCATGGACGGTGACTGGCAACCGACTTCGATCGAATTCGAGATGTGGTGCCGTTTGGGCGCGGACAAGGATATCCACTACGTTCCCGGAAAATTCGGCCGCTACGGCATCCATCCCGGCCAACTCAGCAATGTCCCCAGCGATATTCACTCGCACATGGATGGCCGCATAAAGGTGATCGAATGGATGTTCACGCCCGGAGGTCTTTTTTCTTCGCCGACCCCTGACTGCGCCCTGCTGATGTATCACCTTCTGGCGCGTCAATGCGTCAACCAGTTCAATCATGTGATGTGCCACAGGCTATCCGCCGCTGCGGCCCGCTATTGGGATTTGTTTCTGCTCTATTCCCGCCGATTGGCTCAGGTGCTGGCTGCGCAAGCGGAGCGGACTTATGACGACGCGAGAATCATCGCCCTGGTCGCCGCCAATCCTGATGTGATGTTCCGTGAGAACGCGGTCGACATCGTTATCGCGACTTTGGCGGCTGCAGCGTTTCCCGTTCAGCCGTTCGACCCGCTATCTCCGGTATCGGTTCCGATGCCGGCCCGCATCGAACTTCCGCCTCTTCCGCCCGCTCTCCATGCTGTCGCCGCCGCAGAGTTGGATCGCTAT
>DATGZW010000228.1:0-3907 GCA_035297005.1 Patescibacteria group bacterium | reverse complement strand
CGCCAATCCAGCCCAGCGCGGTCAGCAGGAAGATTTGGCGTACCGAAAACGTCGCCCGCCGCACCCAGTTGGCCGCGATCAAGCTGAGCCCGAAGAACAGCGTCACCGCCGCCGAGGCCAGGAACACCAGCCAATCGGCGTTGTCATGCACGGCATCGACGGCAGCGGGGACACACATGGCCACGGCCAACAGACTCAGCAGCACGCCGGTGACGAAGAAGACGGGGCGAAGATCGAACATGCGGCGTCTACTCCCGCCAGAAAGTTGGCGAGAACAGGATGATCACCGTGGCGACCTCCAACCGGCCCAGCAGCATGCCGAAGGTCAGCAGCCATTTCGCCGTCTCCGGCATGGTCTTGTAGCTGCCGCCAGGGCCAATCAGATGACCCAAACCCGGACCAATATTGCTGATGGCCGAAGCCGCCGCCGACAGGCTGGTGACGGCGTCGATGCCGGTCATGCTCAAGGCCACCGCCAGCGTGGCGAAGGAGAAGAAATACAGCATCATGAAGCCCAGCACCGAACGCACCACGGCTTCGGACACGGTCATCTCGTTGAAGTCGATGACGAAGATGCCATGCGGGTGCAGCAGGCGCTTGATATGCATGCCGACCATGCCGAACAGCACCTCGTAGCGGAACACCTTGATGCCGCCCGCCGCCGAGCCGGTGCAACCGCCGACGAAGGCCATGATGAAGAAGGCCACCTCGGCGAAACCGCCCCACGAATCGTAGTCGTTGGCGTGATAGCCGGTGGTGGTCAGCACCGCGACAACGTTGAAGGTCGATTGACGCAACGCCTCGTAAGCACCCATGTCGCGCACCGCCCAGTTCCAGAAGGTCAGCAGCAGGGCGAAGAACAGCATGGTCGACAGGTACCAGTGCATCTGGCTGTCGCGCAGGATGGCCCAGCGCCCGCGCTTCCACGGAGCCACGAACAGGCTGAAGGTGCTGCCGCCCAGGATCATGCCGACGACGCAAATCCACCGCGCCGAATCTCTGAAATGCCCCAGCGATTGGTCGGAGGTGGAGAAGCCGCCGGTCGAGAGCGAACTCATGGCGTGGCATACCGCTTCCAGCGGCGACATCCCGGCCAACAGCAGCGCCGCTGCCACGGCCAAGGTTAGCAAGCCATAGACCCACAACAGATTCTGCGCCACCTGAGACAGACGAGGGCGAATCTTGTCGGCTTTGTCTGAATTTTCCAGGCGGAACATCTGCATGCCGCCGATGCGCAGCACCGGCAGGATGGTGACGGCGGTAACGACGATGCCAGCCCCGCCCATCCATTGCAGCAGCGCCCGCCACATCAGGATCGAGCGCGGCGCATGGTCCAGGCCGGTGAGCACGGTGGAGCCGGTGGTGGTCAGCCCCGACATCGCCTCGAAGAAGCTGTCGCCGACCGAAAGATCCAGGCTGGACAACTGGAACGGCAAGGCCCCCAGGACGGCGGCCAGCACCCAACTGCTGGCGGTCAGCAGAAAGGCCTCGCGAGTGCGCAGTTCAGGGCGCATCTCGGTATAGCTGGAAAAGACCAAGGCCAAGCCGATGAAGGCCCCCACCATGGCCGACGCCAAGAAGGCTGGCCACTCGCTGTGGTCCGTCGCCAGATCGACCACCAGGGGCAAGCCCATGGCAGAGGCCAGGATCAGCAACAGGATGCCGTTGACGAACAGAACCGGACGGATGTCGAACAAGAACGATTCCCCTGAGAACGCCCGCGACTATTGGCGCGGAAGGGGTGTCATGTCCAGAACCTTCGCGTTCGGAAGCTGTAGGGGGCGGCCGCGCTGGCGCCGACCGCCCCGTTTTGGATCAGATATTCGACAAACTGCTCGACGGATTGCCGACCAGCGCCATGAATTCGCGCCGCGTCGAGGGATCGTCGCGGAACGCCCCCAGCATACGGCTGGTGACCATGGTGACGCCCGGCTTACGCACGCCGCGCGTGGTCATGCACTGGTGCGCCGCCTCGATGACCACGGCGACGCCGCGCGGGTTCAACACCTCTTGGATGGTGTTGGCAATCTGCGCGGTCAGCTTTTCCTGGATTTGCAGGCGCCGGGCATAGATATCGACGACGCGGGCCAGCTTGCTGATGCCGACTACCCGCCGCCCCGGCAGATAGCCGACATGCGCCTTGCCGATGAACGGCACCATGTGATGCTCGCAATGGCTTTCCAGGCGGATGTCGCGCAGGACCACCATCTCGTCATAGCCGTCGGTTTCCTCAAAGGTCCGGCGCAGGATCTCCTCGGGGTCTTCGTGATAGCCAGCGTAATATTCCTCATAGGAACGAACCACGCGGTTGGGCGTATCGACCAGCCCTTCGCGGGTTGGGTCGTCGCCAGCCCAGCGCAGCAGGACGCGCACGGCGGCCTCGGCTTCGGCCCGGCTGGGCCGTTGATCGGCCAGCGTGGCGGCGGCGTCGGAGGCGATGGCGATGTGCTTTTGTTCAGTCACGGCGGACCCTTTCTTCAGTGGCTCCGGCGGTGCTCACCGCCCAAGCTTCGCTGCCGATGTGGCGACGCCGACCAAACATTGCAAGGGCAGATCGACCGACAACCGGGCCGAAACCGCTTCCCGTCAGTTCAGCCGCATCGTCTGGTGCGGGCTATCCAGCGAGAATGCCGGCACGGCGATGTCGAAACGCTCGCCGCCGGTGGTTTCCATCTGATAGCTGCCGACCATGATGCCCGACGGCGTGTTGAGCGGCGTGCCGCTGGTGTATTCGTAATTATCGCCCGGATGCAAAGTCGGCTGCTCGCCGACCACACCGGAGCCCTTGACCTCTTGGATGCGGCCGACAGCGTCGGTGATCTTCCAATGGCGGCGCAGAAGCTGCACGGTTTCCTCGCCCTGGTTCTCGATACGCACGCGATAAGCCCAGACATAGTGACTATCGGCCGGAGACGACTGATCCTCCAGGTATACCGACTTGACCGTCACTGTGATGCCGCGCGTGGTTTGCGAATACATCGAGGTATCTTGCCGTCTCCGGGCGGGTGTCGCCTCTGTGCCGTTGATGGTCATTCTTCACCCTGGCTGATTGTTTGTCTAGAACGCTGCGGGCCTGCGACGGCACCCCAGCCATCGGTTTGTAGCATTTCCCACGCCATCGCCGCTTGGGCAGAAGTGGTAGGATACCGCTTTCGAGACAAGCCCCCTGCCGTGACACCCGGCACAAATGCCAACGGCGCCGGGATGATCCCGGCGCCGTCAACAAACTTGGCGATGCGTGCGTCCGGCGGCTTAGCCGGGGAAGCGCACCAAAACGCGGCGGTTCTGCGGCTCGCGCACGCCGTCGGCGGTCTTGACCACCGGCTCGGACTTGCCACGGCCCTCGGCCACCAGACGATCGGCCGGCACGCCGGCGGCGATCAGAGCGGTGCGGACGGTTTCGGCGCGACGCAGCGACAGCTTGCTGTTGTAGGTGTCCTTGCCGACCAGATCGGTATAGCCGATCAGGCTCAGCTTGGGATAACCGGCGTCCTTGGCCGCCTTGGCGACGTCGGCGACGATCTTGGCCGCTTCAGGGGTCAGCTTGGCCTTGTTGAAGTCGAAGAACACCTGGAAGCGATCCACGACCGACGGCTTGACGGCGGTCGGCGCGGCGACCACCTTGGACTGAGCCTCGATGGCGTCCAGGGCGGCGAGGAAATCGCGGCGGCAAGCGGCGATGTCATCGACCTGCCAACCTTCATCCTGCTGCTCGACCCAGCAGTCATACTTGACCTGGGCGGTCGCCGTCAGAGCGGGCACGCGGGTCGGGGCATTGGAGGCCAAAGCCTTGATCAGACGGGCGCGGCCAGTTTCCAACTCGGCCAAGGCGGCCTTGTCGTCGATGTCCCAATCGTTCAACTGCTCGGGCTCGACCACGGTTCCGTGCGAGGCATCCAGGCCCTTC